>JAPSIP010000036.1 GCA_031178645.1 Paracoccus sp. (in: a-proteobacteria)
CGTGCCGCCGTCGGGCAGATCCAGTTCCGGCTGGACCCCGTGCAGGGCCGAAAGGCTGGCCTGCGGGTCAAGGTCGATCGCCAGGACCCGATAGCCGTCAAGTGCCAGCTTCTGCGCCAGATGCGCCGCCGTCGTGGTCTTGCCCGAGCCGCCCTTGAAGTTGATCACCGTGATCACCTGAAGGTGGTCGTCACCACGTCGCCCCGGCAGATAGGTTCCTGCGGATTTCGCCCCCTTTTCAAGCAGTTCGCGCAGATCCTGGATATCGGCAGGGGTGTAGTAGCGTCGTCCCCCCGCCCGTGTTTCAGGCGAGGGGCCCTTGCCCTCGAGGTCCAGCTTGCGCAGATAGGCGTCCTTGACGCCCAGCAGATCCGCCACCTCGCCCGAGGTGAACTTGCGCAATTCGCGCTTGGCGTCGGGCGGGAAAAGCTGTTCGCGATGCGCGTGCAGCCGCTCTGAAAGCGCGGCGGCATGGGTGCCGACCAGCTTGTCGATCCGCGTCTTTGGCTGCACACTGCCCATGCTGCCGTCCTTATCTTGTGACAGCCGCTGGGTTACGCTTCATGCCGTCATATTCTGTTTGTTGCGTAATTTATCGTCGCCTTTTTCGATTCTGACAAGGGCTAAATCGCCCGACAGGCCTGTCCGCATCGCTGCCCGGAAAGATTGTTTCCGGCTGTCCCCCGTGGTAATACTTACGGTATTACCGACGGGGATCATCATGCGCATCACCACCAAGGGCCAGGTCACCATTCCCCAGATGGTGCGGGATCATGCCGGGCTGCAGCCGGGGACCGAGGTCGATTTCATCATCGGCGACGATGGCGTGGTCCGGGTCGTTCCGGCGGGGCAGGGGATCGGGCAGAAGGCGATGCGGCTGGAAGCCGTCATCACCGGGTTGCGCGGCAGCGCGGATACCAGCCTGTCCACGGACGAGATCATGGCCCTGACCCGCGAATGACGCCGGTCCTGGTCGATGCGAACATCCTGATCGACATCTCGACCGCCGATCCCGACTGGTTCGAATGGTCTGCCGATACGCTGATGCGTTTGGGACGCGAAGCCCGGCTGGTCATCAACCCGCTGATCTATTCCGAACTTTCCATCGCCCATAGCCGGATCGAGACGCTCGAGGCGCTGCTGCCCGAAGACGTCTTCCACCGCGAGGCGCTGCCCTGGCCCGCCGCCTTTCTGGCGGGAAAGGCCTTTCTGGCTTATCGCAGGCGCGGCGGCCTTCGCAGATCGCCTTTGCCCGACTTCTACATCGGCGCCCACGCCGCCCTCCGCCGCTATCGCCTTCTGACCCGCGACCGCGGCCGGTACACGACCTATTTCCCGACAGTGGAGGTCATTGCGCCGTAGTGAGTGCAGCCGGAGGATTTCCTTCAACTGGCGTCAAATACACTGTCATGTCGGTCTATGAAACGGTCGTTTGATTACACGTTATCTGACATGCAAGCGGTATTCGGCTGGTGCTTTCCTGCGCCTTTTTCTTCCAATGAGACAAGGCCGCCCTTGAAACCAAGCCAAAAAGCGGCGAGGCGGAGCCTAGACAATGGATCGCAAGGGTAATCCGCATTTATCCGCACTAGCGCGGGCAGATCGAGCCAAACCTCACAAAATCTCCATTGATTACTGCACTCGCCGTCCCTTCTGGCTTACTCGGCAAACGCCGCCCTAGTCTTCGGCCCGATCAGCGCGCCAAGCGTCGCGATGCTTGGACTGGCGTTGCGCCAGAACGCCCGTGGATTTCAGTTGCGCCTTGAGATCCTCGACCGGCGGGGCATAGACGAAGCCGAAGGAAACGCAGTCGTCCCGCCCTTCGACCGCGTGATGCAACCGGTGCGCCTGGTAAAGCCTGCGGAAATAGCCGCGCTTGGGGACATAGCGAAAGGGCCAACGCTGGTGGACCAGCCCGTCATGGACGACGAAGTAGATCACACCATAGACGCTGGCCCCGACCGCGACCCACCACAGCCACGGCCACCACGCGCTGCCGATCGCGAAAAGCAGGATCGAGATCACGGCAAAGACCACGGCGTAGAGATCGTTCTTCTCGAACGCGCCGTGGGTTTCCTCGTGATGGGACTTGTGCCAGCCCCAGCCCAGCGGCCCGTGCATGATCCAGCGGTGAACCGAATAGGCGAAGCCTTCCATGGCCACGACGGTCAGGACGACGATCATGAGGGGGATCAGAACGCTCATCTTTCATCCCTTCCGCGCATCGAGGGTAACTGCCACCACGGCACCGACGGGTAAAGGTGGTGTTCATGGTGATAGCCGCCGAAGTGAAAGCAGGTCAGCAGCGACAAGGGCCGTCCGAACCGGGTCGAGCGGGCGTTGTGGCGGTCGGGAAAGGCGTCGTGGTCCGGCCGGTGCGGCAGCCAGGTGCCGAAGACGAAAAGCTGCATCGAGGCCAGGATCGAGGGCACCGCCCAGAAGGCCACATAAGCCCAGCGTGGCCCGAGGATCAGCGCATAAAAGATCACCGATCCGCCCAGCACCCAGAACTCGCGCCAGCCGAAATAGGTGCGCACGAAGTCGATATACCAGGACACCGGCCCGCCGCGGCTGAAGTCCGGGTCGTCATCCGTGCCGGCATGGCGGTGATGGGCCATGTGCTTGACGATCAGCTTGCGCCATGAAAATCCCGCGAACAGCAGCAGCGCCAAGGAACCCAGGCCCTTGTTGATCCCCGGCCTGCCCGGGACGATGGCGCCATGCATCGCGTCATGCGCGACGATGAACAGCCCGACGGACAGCCAGGTCAGCCCGATCAGGCAAAGGACCGCAAGGACGGGCGAGGCCGGCGCGTCCAGATGCCATACGGAAAAGACGTGCAGGGCAACCCAGGCGCAGATCACCGCGCCCGCCAGGGCAAGGCCGACAAGGCTGGACAAGGGGAAGCGTCGCCGCGGTTCAGACAAGCCCTGTCTCCATTCTCGCAATGCATCACCAGCCGCAATCTATGACCGCGCAGGGACAGTTTCCAGTCGAAGCTTCGTGATTGGCTCCGTGCTGCGGAAAGGCCATCCGCTTTCTCTGCCTTGCTGCATGGTCGCCCGCGCACCGTGAAAGGCAGGCCGTTGAACTTCAGAAGCCCAAGCATTCCTTCAGGCGCAGGTCGTCGTCCAGCAGCAGCATCTCGGCCCTGGCGCCGGGCCGGATCGCGCCGTAATCCGCCGCCCGCCCGATCAGCGCGGCGGGGATGGCCGATGCCATGCGCAGCGCACGCGCCGCAGGAATGCCAAGCGTGCCGACCAGCCGGGCAACGGCATCCGGCAGGGTCAGGTCCGCGCCCGCCAGCGTGCCGTCGGCCAGCGTCAGCCTGCCGTCGTGGCGCAGCACCTGCCTGCCATGCAGGGTCATCTCGGTCAGGTCGGTGCCGGCGAAGGCCATGCAGTCGGTGACAAGGAAGATCCCCTCGGGCCGCGCCGCCAGGGCCAGGGACATTGCCGCCGGATGCACATGCACCCCGTCGGCGATCAGGCCCGCGGCGCAGGTCCCAGACAGCACCGCGCCCACCAGGCCGGGGCTGCGATGGCCAAGCTGGCTCATGGCGTTGAACAGATGGGTCGCGCAGCGCGCCCCCGCGCGAAAGGCCGCCATCGCCGTGTCATAGCTGCAATCGCTGTGGCCCAGGCTGACGATCGCGCCGGCCTGGGACAGGGCGTGAATCTGTTCGGGCGTGGCGGCTTCGGGGGCCAGGGTGATCATCAGCGCGGGCAGATCCCGCGCCGCTTGGCACAGCCGGTCCAGATCCGCGCCCTCCATCGGCCGGATCAGCGCGGGATCATGGGCGCCCTTGCGGCGCGGGTCCAGATGGGGGCCTTCCAGATGCAGGCCCAGGAAGCCCGGCACCCCGGCCCGCGCCGCGATCACGCCCGCCGCGATCACGCTGGCGGTGGCCTCGGCCGTGTCGGTGATCAGGGTGGGCAGCACCCCGGCGCTGCCCAAGGCGCGATGCGCGGCGCAGAGCCGTTCCAGATCCGCGACATCCGTTGAGCCGTACACCAGAACCCCGCCGCCGCCATTGACCTGAAGATCAAGGAAGGCTGGCACCAGCGTGCCCTGCAAGGCCCGGCTGACCGGCGGCGCCTGCTCCATCGGCAGCAGCGCCGCGATCCGCCCATCCTGAACCACGACGGCATGGCCGGTCAGGAAGCGGTCGCCGTCGAAGATCCGCGTGGCTGTCAGAACCTCCTGCATCGCCCTAGACCGTTTCCGTGACCTTGCGCAGATGGGGCGGCATGTCGGGATCGAAGCCCCGCGCCCGTGCCAACCCCTCGACGCAGGCATAAAAGGACACCGCCAGCACCAGGGGCGCCACGACCGGATGCAGATCCGGCACCGAGGGCAGGGTCACCGCGCCCGTGGCCTCGGCACCGGTCAGGAAGACATCGGCACCCTGACCCGCCAGGCGCTCCGCCGTGGCGACAAGCTGCGGCAAGGCGGCATCCGCGACCCCCAGGGCCAGCACCGAGAATCCGGGCTGCACGATGGCTGCGGGCCCGTGCAGGACCTCGGCCGCGCTGAAGCCTTCGGCGTGAAGCCCGCAGGTTTCCTTCAGCTTCAGCGCCGCTTCCCCCGCAATCGCGACGGCCGGGCCGCGCCCCAGGACATAGGCCGAACCGGCCCCGGTCAGGCGCGCGGCAAGGGGCGACCAGTCGCAGTCAAGCCCCTTGGCAAAGGCGTCCGGCAGATCCGCCACGGCCTGGCACAGGGCCGCGTCCTGCCGCCATTCGCCCAGCAGCGCCAGCCCGGCCAGGATGCTTGTCACAAAGGTCTTGGTCGCGGCCACGCTGTGTTCGACCCCCGCCAGCAGCGGCAGCGCATGGGCCGAGGCCTCGGCCAGCGGGCTGCCCGGCGCATTGCTGATGGCGATGGTCAGCGCCCCGCCGGCGCCCGCCGCGCGCAGCATCTCGACAATGTCAGGGCTGCGGCCCGATTGCGAGATGCCGATGCAGGCCCCTTGCGCCAGATGCAGCGGCCGTCCATAGATCGAGGCAATGGACGGCCCCAGCGAGGCCACGGGCACGCCCTGTTCCAGCTCGATCGCATATTTCAGATAGGTCGCCGCATGGTCGGACGACCCGCGCGCGACGGTGGTGACCACCACGGGCGCCCGGTCGCGCAGCGCCGCCGCCGCCGCCAGCACGGCATCGCGGCTGCCGTCCAGGAAACGACGCGCGGCATCGGGGATTTCGGCGATCTCGCGCGCCATGTGGCTTTGGGTCATCCGGACCTCCTGTCCGTGTCGGGTGCCGACTTCAGTTCCACGGCGAAATCATAGGCATCGCCGCGATAAAGCGATCTGGTGAACTCGATCACCTGCCCCGAGGGCAGGTATGAGATGCGTTCGATCCGCAGCCCCGCCGCGCCCGGCGTGACCTGCAGGAAGCCCGCATCCGCCGCCCCCAGGTTGGTCGCGGAAATGCGCTGCACGGCCCGGACCGGCCGCAGCCCCCGCGCCTCGAGCACGCTATAAAGCGAGCTTTCCACCTGGTCCGGCCGGGGCAGCACCTGCTGCGGCAGCGAGGCGCGTTCGATCGCCAGGGGCAGGCCGTCCGACAGGCGCACCCGTTCCAGCCGCGCCACCCGGTCGGCGGATCCCAGGCCCAGGGCCATCACCTCCTCGGGCGTGGGAGCGAACAGGCCGCGCCCGATCCAGCGGCTTTCGACCGAACGGCCGCGCCGGGCCATGTCCTCGGTGAAGGATGTCAGCAGCGACAGCGCCTGTTCCAGCCGTTCCACCTTGCGCGCGACAAAGGTTCCCGATCCGCGCCGCTGCACAAGCTGCCCCGAGGCCACCAGTTCCTGCACGCCCCGGCGCACCGTCACCCGCGACAGGCCGGTCATGCTGGCCATTTCCCGTTCCGGGGGCAGGCTGTCGCCGGGACCAAGCCGGCCCGAGGCGATGGCATCCGCGATGCGCCGCTGAAGCTGCAGGTAAAGCGGGCCATGCCCGGTTTCCGCAAACCCCCCGGGGCTGAACGGATCGCCGGTCATGGCGCCCGCCTACGGTCTGGCGCCAGGGCGCGGCCGCGCAAGGCCATGCGGCAAGCCGCGCCTTTCGCATCATTGACCAGATCAAGCGCCATCCGAATCTCCTGCCTGATCTAGTAATACCAAACAAATGCCAATCGAAAGAAGATTCGGCTCATTGCTGGGCAACAAGGCATTTTCAGCCTGTTATGACAAAGGTCTTTACAGATGGTATTGCTTTGGCATCATCTTGCCAGCGGAGGAATCACATGGACCCTCGTCCCACCGAACAGCGCCACCCCCAGGCCGACGGGCTGCACCTGCGCCCCGCGGCCCAGATCGGTGCGCTTTTCGTGCAGGCGCAGACCGATGCGATAGGCAGCCTGTCCGCGGCCCTTCCGGCAATCGAAGCGGTGGCCCAGGCCGCGGCTGCGGCCCTGCGGCGGGGCGGCAGGCTGGGCTATGCGGGGGCGGGCAGTTCGGGGCTGATGGCGCTTGCCGATGCCCTGGAACTGGCCGGCACCTTCGGCATCCCGCCCAACCGCACGCCCGTCCTGTTCGCGGGCGGCGCATCCGCCCTGCTGCACATGCGCGGCGATGTCGAGGATGACGCCGAGGCCGCAGCCGGGGATTTCCGGCGCAGCGGGCTGTCGCGGGGCGATGTGCTGGTGGTCGTCTCGGCCTCGGGCAGCACGCCCTATGCGCTGACGGTGGGGCAGGCCGCCAAGGCTGCCGGCGTGACCGTCGCGGGCATCGCCAATGTCGCGCCCTCGCCCCTTCTGGAACTGGCCGATATCGCGGTCCATCTGGCGACCCCGCCGGAACTGGTGGCAGGTTCGACCCGGCTGGGGGCGGCGACCGCGCAAAAGGCCGCGCTGAACCTGATGTCGGTGCTGCTGGGCATCGGCCTGGGCCATGTCCATGACGGCTTCATGGTCAATGTCCAGGCCGACAATGCCAAGCTGGTCGGCCGCGCCGCCCGGATCGTGGCGGGCCTGGCCCGCGTGGACGAGGAAGCGGCCAGGGCCGCCCTGGCGCGGACCGGCGGCGCGGTGAAACAGGCGATCCTGGTGGCGCAGGGCCATACGCCTGACGATGCGGAACAGGCGCTGCGGCAAAGCGGCGGCCATCTGGCGCCCCTGCTGGCGGCGACGGATCAATAATCAACGGGCGCGAAACGGCGCCCATCACAGGGAGACGACGATGAAAAAGACCCTCGGAACGGCCCTTCTGGCGGGCACGATGCTGGGCGGGACCGCCTGGGGCCAGGATGTCACGCTGACCATCGAAAGCTGGCGAAACGACGACATCACCATCTGGCAGGACACCCTGATCCCCGCCTTCGAGGCCGCCAATCCCGGCATCAAGCTGGTCTTCTCGCCCTCGGCGCCGGCCGATTACAACGCCGTCCTGAACTCGAAACTGGACGCGGGTTCGGCGGGCGACCTGATCACCTGCCGGCCCTTCGATGCCTCGCTGGAGCTTTACAACAAGGGCCAGTTGGCCGACTTGACCTCGCTGGCGTCGATGGCGAACTTCTCGGACGTGGCGAAATCGGCCTGGCAGACGGACGACGGCGCGGCCACCTTCTGCGTGCCGATGGCCTCGGTGATCCACGGCTTCCTGTATAATGCCGATGCCTTCGAGGAACTGGGCCTGACCCCGCCCACAACCGAGGAGGAATTCTTCGCCGTCCTGGACAAGATCAAGGAGGACGGCACCTATGTCCCCATGGCGATGGGCACCCAGGACCAGTGGGAAGCCGCGACCATGGGTTACCAGAACATCGGCCCGAACTATTGGAAGGGCGAGGAAGGCCGCAAGGCGCTGATCGAGGGCACGCAGAAGCTGACCGACGAACCCTGGGTCGCGCCCTTTGTCCAGCTTGCGAAATGGAAGGATTACCTGGGCGACGGGTTCGAGGCCCAGACCTATCCCGACAGCCAGAACCTGTTCACCCTGGGCCGCGCCGCAATCTATCCGACCGGGTCTTGGGAAATCGGCGTCTTCAACCCTCAGGTATCCTTCACCATGGGCGCCTTCCCGCCGCCCGTTCCGAATGCGGGGGATACCTGCTATATCTCGGACCATACCGACATCGCGCTTGGCATGAACGCCAAAACTGCCCATCCCGAGGAAGCCAAGACATTCCTTGAATGGGTCGGCTCGCCTGAATTCGCCACGCTTTACGCCAATGCGCTGCCAGGCTTTTTCTCGCTCAATTCAACCGCGGTCGAGATGGAGGATCCGTTGGCTAAGGAATTCGTGTCCTGGCGCGAAGAATGCGAACCGACAATCCGGTCCACCTATCAGATCCTGTCGCGCGGCACGCCGAACCTGGAAAACGAGACCTGGAACGCATCCGCCAACGTGATCCGCGGATCCGAGACGCCCGAAGACGCGGCCAAGCGCCTGCAGGAAGGCCTTGCCTCGTGGTATGAACCGCAGCAGGCGCAGTAAGACGCAGGACGGTTAGTAAGGCCGGGGCTGACCGTCCCGGCCTTCTTCCGCAGCATTTTTCCGACCAAGGGATGCGATCATGGCGAAGGGACGGCCGATCCGCTGGCATATCGCGGTGTTTCTGGCACCGGCGGTGCTGGTCTACAGCGCGATCATGATCCTGCCCCTGTTCAGCACGCTGAACCTGTCGCTGTTCACCCGGACCGACGGCGGCACCGGCTTCGTGGGCCTGCAGAACTTCCGCACCCTGTTCGGCGATCCCCGCTGGTCGGCGGCCTTCTGGAACGCGCTTGGCAACAATCTGTGGTTCTTTGCCGTCCACATGCTGGTCCAGAACCCGATCGGCATCCTGCTGGCCGCGCTGCTGTCGTCGCCCCGGCTGCGCTTCGCCGCCTTCTATCGCACGGCCATCTTCATCCCGACCATCCTCAGCTTCGTGGTCGTCGGCTTCATCTGGAAGCTGATCCTGTCGCCCCTGTGGGGGATCGCTCCGAACCTGCTGGACATGGTGGGCCTGAAGAGCCTGTTCGCGCCCTGGCTGGGCAAGGAGGAATACGCCCTGACGACGCTGGCGCTGATCTCGGTCTGGCAGTTCGTCGGCATTCCGATGATGCTGATCTATGCCGCGCTGCTGTCTATCCCCGACGACATCATCGAGGCGGCCGAGATAGACGGAATTACCGGCTGGTCGCAGTTCTGGCGCATCAAGCTGCCGCTGATCCTGCCCGCCATCGGCATCATCTCGATCCTGACCTTCGTGGGCAACTTTAACGCCTTCGACCTGATCTATGTCAGCCAAGGGGCGCTTGCAGGGCCGAACTTCGCTACCGACATCCTGGGGACGTTCCTGTATCGCACCTTCTTCGGCTTTCAGTTGCAGTTGGGCGATCCGCATATGGGCGCGGCCATCGCGACCGCGATGTTCGGCATCATCCTGGTCGGCGTCTGCATCTATCTGTTCCTGATCCAGACGCGGCTGCGCCGCTATCAGTTCTGAAGGCGCAGCCATGAGCCAGGCCCGCCAGTCCCCCGCCCGCACCCTTGCCGCCCATGCGGTGCTGATCCTGTGGACGCTGATCGCGCTGTTTCCCGTCTTCGTGACGGTGGTGAACAGCTTCAAGTCGAAACGGGCGATCTTCACGCAGCCCTTGGCGCTGCCGGGGCCGGACAGCTTCGACCTTGTGGGCTATCAAACGGTGGCGAACCAGGGCGATTTCGTCTCCTACTTACAGAACTCGCTGATCGTGACCTGCCTCAGCCTGTTCTTCGTGCTGCTGTTCGGCGCCATGGCAGCATTTGCCCTATCGGAATACCGCTTCCGCGGCAACACGCTGATGGGGCTTTACCTGGCGCTTGGCATCATGATCCCGATCCGGCTGGGGACGGTGGCGATCCTGCAGATGATGGTGGCCACGGGACTGGTCAACACGCTGACCGCATTGGTGCTGGTCTATACGGCCCAGGGCCTTCCGCTGGCCGTGTTCATCCTGTCGGAATTCATGCGGAACGTCTCGGACGACCTGAAGAACGCCGGGCGGATCGACGGGCTTTCCGAATACCGCATCTTCTTCCGGCTGGTCCTGCCGCTGGTCCGGCCCGCGATGGCCACGGTCGCGGTCTTCACCATGATCCCGATCTGGAACGACTTGTGGTTCCCGCTGATCCTTGCCCCGTCCGAGGCCACCAAGACCATCACCCTGGGCAGCCAGGTCTTCCTGGGTCAGTTCGTGTCGAACTGGAACGCCGTGCTGGCCGCGCTGTCGCTGGCGATCCTGCCGG
>JAPSIP010000321.1 GCA_031178645.1 Paracoccus sp. (in: a-proteobacteria)
GGGGGCGCAGTACACGCCCACGGCGGGCTGGGCGCAGGCGCTTGAATACCAGGCAAAGGTGCTGGGATCGGACGCGCATGGCCGTTCGATCGCGGTCGTGCTGGGGGGCGACGGATCGGTCGCGTCGAATGGCTTCTGGTCGGCCCTGACCATCGCCACGACCCAGAAGCTGCCGATGCTGTTCTATGTCGAAGACAACGGCTTCGGCATCTCGGTCGCCTCGACGGTGCAGACGCCGGGCGGCAACATCGCCGCTAACCTGGCGTCATGGAAGGGCCTGCGCATCTTCTCGGGCGACGGCACCGACCCGGTCGAGGCCGCGCAACTGGTGGCCGAGGCCGTGGCCTTCGTGCGCGAGGAACGCGGCCCTGCCATGCTGCGGCTGACGGTGCCGCGGCTTCAGGGCCACAGCTTCCAGGACACGCAGGCCTACAAGCCGGAAACCGTCGTCGCCGCCGAACGCGCGCGCGACCCCTGGCGCAAGCTGCAGGCCCATCTGGTGCCTCGCATCCTGACGAAGGCTGATTGGGACGGGGCGGTGAAGGACGCCGCAGACCGGGCCGAATCCGCGCGCGAGGCGGCCGAGGCGCGGCCGGTGGGCGACCCGGCCATGGTCCTGCGCCACGTGTTCCACGACGGAGAGATGCAGCACCTGGGCGGGCTGATGCCGCTGGGCTGGACGCCGCCGCCTTCCACCGACCAGGCCCGGCCGGAAGGACAGCGCATCAACATGGTCACCGCGATCCGCCGCGTGCTGGATCAGGAACTGGCCTCGAACCCCCGCATGGTGGTATTTGGTGAGGATGTCGGTCCCAAGGGCGGCGTCCATGCCGTCACGCTGGGCCTTCAGGACAAGCACGGGACGGACCGGGTCTTCGACACCTCGCTGTCGGAAGAAGGCATCATCGGGCGCGCCGTGGGCATGGCCCTGGCGGGACTGCTGCCGGTGCCGGAAATCCAGTTCCGCAAATATGCCGAACCCGCGACCGAGCAGTTGAACGACTGCGGCTCGATGCGGTGGCGGACCAACAACCGCTTTGCCGCGCCGATGGTGGTGCGGATGCCGGTCGGCTTCTTCAAATGTGGCGATCCCTGGCACAGTCAGACGAACGAGGTCGCCTTCATCCACAGCCCCGGCTGGAAGGTTGCCTCGCCCTCAAATGCCGAGGATGCGGTGGGCCTGCTGCGCAGCGCGCTGCGCGGCAACGACCCGGTGATCTTTTTGGAACACCGCGCGATGCTGGACCATTCCTGGGCCCGCCGCCCCTGGCCGGGCGACGGTTTCACGCTGCCCTTCGGCAAGGCCCGGCTGGTGGCAGAGGGGACGCAGGCCACCATCGTCACCTGGGGCGGCCTTGTCGATCGCTGCCAGGAAGCGGCGCAGGGCCTGTCGGTCGACGTGATCGACCTGCGCACCCTGGTCCCCTGGGACCGCGAGGCCGTTCTTGCCTCGGTCGCCAAGACCCATCGCTGCCTGATCGTCCACGAGGATCTGCAGACGGCGGGCTTTGGCGCGGAAATCGCGGCGGTGGTCGCATCCGAAGGCTTCACCGACCTGGATGCCCCGGTCGAGCGGCTGACGATGCCCGACATCCCCAGCCCGCACAATCCGGTCTATCTGGACTGGGCCGTGCCCTCGGTCGCGGCGATCCGCGCGAAGCTGAACGATCTGGTGGGGTTCTGAAGATGGTCGATGTTCTGGTCCCCCTTGAACAGGAAGGCACCGAGGCCGTCGTGTCCTCCTGGCTGCGCCGGATCGGCGATCTGGTGCAGGAAAACGACCCGCTGCTGGAACTGGAAACCGACAAGGTGTCGGTCGAGGTCCCGGCCCCCGCATCCGGCCGGGTGGCCGAGATCCTGATCGAGGCCGGGCAGAAGGCGGTGCCGGGCTCGGTCCTGGCGCGGATCGAGGCGGCTGAGGCAGCGCCCGCCCATGACGCAACGGCCCCGGCCCCGGCAGAGGATGCCCCTGCGGCCCAGCCCGCGCCGCGCGACATGTCGTCCTGGCATTCCCCGGCGGTACGCAAGGCGCTTGCCGAAACCGGCGTGGACCCGGAGGCGGTTCAGGGCAGTGGACGTGACGGCCGGCTGACCCGCGCCGATGTCGATGCCGCCGCGGCCCGTCTTCGCGATGAACGGCCGGCGGCCGCGGCGCCATCCGCGCCCGCCCCTGTCCCCGCCAGCGGGACGCAGCTTGCGGGCCGGTCGGTGCCGCATGACCAGATGCGCCTGGCGATTGCGCGCAATATGCTGAAGTCGGTGACCGAGGCCCCGCAGGTCACGGCGGTCTTCGAGGCCGATTTCAGCGCCGTCATGGCCCACCGCAACCGCCACAAGGCGGCCTTTGCGGCCGACGGGAT
>JAPSIP010000322.1 GCA_031178645.1 Paracoccus sp. (in: a-proteobacteria)
GCAAAGGCTGCGAGGACAGCACGACCCTCAACGGCTGGCGTGGCGTCGTCAGGCCCCGCACGTTCAGCGACGGCCGGTCGGCGCGGGCCGTTCCGCCGCCCACCAGCACCGCGTCATGGATCATCCGCATCGCGTGGACGTGCAGCCGCGCCTGCGGGCCGGTGATCCACTGGCTTTCACCGCTGGCCGTGGCGATGCGGCCGTCAAAGCTGGTCGCCAGCTTCAGCGTGACAAAGGGACGCCCGGTCAGGACGCGTGACAAAAAGCCCGCCTGCAATTCCTGCGCCTCGGCCTGCCGGACTCCCTCGGTCACGGCGATTCCGGCATCGGACAGGATCCGATGGCCGCGCCCGGCCACGCGCGGGTCCGGGTCGGTCATGGCCGACACGACCCGGGCGATGCCAGCCTGCACCAGCCCTTCGGCACAGGGGGGCGTGCGGCCGTGATGGGCGCAGGGTTCCAGCGTGACATAGGCCGTCGCGCCGCGCGCCAAGGCGCCCGCCTGGTCCAGGGCCATCCGTTCCGCATGAGGGCGGCCGCCGGGCTGGGTCCAGCCGCGCCCGACGATGCGGCCCGCCCGGACGATCACGCAGCCGACGGCGGGATTGGGCCAGACATTGCCAAGCCCCCGCCGCGCAAGCCGCAGGGCATGGGCCATGTGGCGCAGGTCATAGGGATCGGCCACGGTCAGTCGTTGCTGGACACGGGGCGCAATTCGGACACGAACTTGTCGAAATCGTCGGCGTCCTGGAAGTTCTTGTAAACGCTCGCGAAGCGGACATAGGCGACGTTGTCGATGCGCGACAACGACTCCATCACGATCTCGCCGATCATCTTCGAGGGGATGTCGGTCTCGCCCGTGCTTTCCAGACGGCGGACGATGCCGCTGATCATCTGCTCGATTCGCTCGGGCTCGACCGGGCGCTTCTGCATGGCGATGCGGACGGACCGGGCCAGCTTGTCACGGTCGAAATCCTCGCGTCGGCCGCTGGACTTGACCACGACCAGGTCGCGCAGCTGCACCCGTTCATAGGTGGTGAAGCGGCCCCCGCAGGCGGGACAGAAGCGGCGGCGGCGAATGGCGACGTTGTCCTCGGCGGGACGGGAATCCTTGACCTGAGTATCCACGTTTCCGCAAAACGGGCAGCGCATCCAGTTGTCCCCTCGGCCGCTCAAATCGCCACCAGTATAGGATACCGGCAGGGATTGGGTAGCTTTATCCACAAGCCACAAGATGTTCTTCGCGCTTGATGTGACCTGAATGCCGCGCCGTCAGGACGGCTGGAAGATCGCCGCGACCTCTCGCCTGTGTGGGGCGCGGCGATGCTCGACCAGATAGATGCCCTGCCAGGTGCCCAGCATCATCCGCCCGCCCGCCACCGGGATCTGCAAGCTGATCGGCAGGACCGAGGCTTTGAGATGCGCGGGCATGTCATCCGGCCCCTCGGCCGTGTGGCGCAGCCAGGACATCGAGGAATGGTCCGCAGGCGGCGCGATCCGGTCCAGCCAGCCCAGAAGGTCCGCCTGCACGTCGGGATCGGCATTCTCCTGGATCAGCAGCGAACAGGATGTATGGCGCACCATAAGCGTCACCAGCCCGTCGCGGGCGGATATGTCGGCAAGCCAGCCCCGGACCTGGGCCGTGAAGTCGTGGCAAGCGGGGCAGCAGGTGTTCAGGGTGAAGACATGGTTCATTCGGCAGCCTCCGGCGGGTCCAGCATCAGCCCGTCGTCATCATGGTCGGTTCCGATCCGCTTCTGGGTGCGCGCGCCAAGTTCGCGCAGCATCTCGACCTGGCGGATCACGTTGCCCGAGCCGCGCGTCAGCCGGTCCATCGCCTGCCCATGCGCCCGACCCGCCTGTTCAAGCGCGCGGCCCACGGCCTCCATCGATTCCACGAAGCCCGCGACCTTGTCGTAAAGCTGGCCCGCGCGGCGTGCGATCTCGGTCGCGTTGGCCTCGCGGCGTTCGACGGCCCAGATATGCTCAATGGTGCGCAGGGTCAGCATCAGCGTCGTGGGCGTGGTCAGGCCGACGCGGCGCTCCATCGCAAAGCTGGCCAGCGTCGGATCCGCCCGAAGCGCCTCGGAGAAAGCGCCCTCGATCGGGATGAACATCAGCACGTAATCGACCGAGTTATCGTCCATCCGGTGATAGCCCTTTTCGCCCAGGGTCACGACATGGGTGCGGATCGCGGCAACGTGGCGGCGAAGCGCGGCCTGCGCCTCGGCCGGATCCTCGGCGGGAACTAATGCACGACGCCGGCAGCATCCGTTCCGTGGCCGGGCAATTGGGGCTCGGGGAGCTGGCCGCGTTGATGCGCGCCAGCGACGTCATGCTCGGAAACGACAG
>JAPSIP010000323.1 GCA_031178645.1 Paracoccus sp. (in: a-proteobacteria)
GCAGGTAGACGATGCCGCCAATGCGCAGGCCCAGGGCGGTGATTTCGCCATGCTGGACGCGGAAGGGGATCAGCGTGATCGGGCCGCCGGGGCCGTCGACGCTGATGGGTCCGTCGATCAGGTGATGGTCACAGATGGGCGTATAGTAGCTGCCGGGCGGTGTCTTGAAGATATAGTCGAACCGGTCCAGCAACTGTTCGGACGTGGGCATATCCGCCCAGGTCGGGATGAGGCGGCCCGCGTTATAGGCCACCTGCCGCAAGTCATCAATGCCGTGGATGTGGTCGGCATGGGCATGGGTAAAGACCACCGCATCTAGCGTCCCGACATTGGCGCCCAGAAGTTGCGGCACCAGATCAGGCCCGGTGTCGATCAGCACCTGCGTCACACCGCCGGGGCCGGGGCGTTCCACCAGCAGCGAACAGCGACGGCGGCGGTTCCGGGGTTCGGATGGATCGCAGGCGCCCCAGCGGTTCCCCAGCCGGGGCACCCCGCCCGAGGATCCGCAGCCCAGGATCGTCGCCCGGATCATCCTGCGGCCTTCGCGAACAGCCGGTCGAAATTGGCCGAGGTCTGGGCGGCGAATTGCGGGTAATCCATGCCAAAGACCTCGGCCACCAGTGCGGCCGTCTTGGCGACATAGGCCGGTTCGTTGCGCTTGCCGCGATGCGGGGGCGGGGCGAGGTAGGGGCTGTCGGTTTCCACCAGGATCCGGTCCACGGGTGCCGCGGCGAAGATGGCGCGCAGGTCGGCGGACCGGGGAAAGGCCGCAATGCCCGACATCGACAGGTAGAAGCCCAGGTCAAGCGCCGTCTTCGCCAGGTCCGGCCCCGAGGTGAAGCAGTGCATCACGCAGGAGAAGGCCCCGGCCCGGTGTTCCTCGGTCAGGATTCGGGCCATGTCGTCGTCGGCGTCGCGGGAATGGATGATCAGCGGCAGGCCGGTGCGGCGCGCGGCCTCGATATGGAGCGCCAGGCTTTCGGCCTGCCGGGCCGCGCTTTCGGCCGTGTAGTGATAGTCGAGGCCCGTCTCGCCGATGCCCACGAACTTCGGATGGGCCGACAGGGCGACAAGCTGGTCAACCGTCGCCATCGGCTCATCCGCCACGCTCATCGGGTGGGTGCCGGCGGCGTAGAAGACGCCGTCATAGCGTTCGGCCAGGGCGCGGACCTGGGGTTCCTGGCGCAGGCGGGTGCAGATCGTGACCATGCGCGTGACGCCTGCCGCACGGGCACGGTCGATCAGAGCGTCATGCTCGCCCTCGAAATCGGGGAAATCGAGATGGCAATGGCTATCGACGATCGGCGTGGGGGGTGCCGCTTGGGACATGGATCAACCTTTGGCTGGCAGGGCGGATCGCGCGGGCGGCAGATGCGCCAGTTCGATCAGCATATCCATCACCAGGGCGGCAGGGTCAAGATTGACCGCCCGCCCGGTCCGCGCACGTGCCGACAGGCGCGCCTGCGCTTCGGCCCAGGCACGCGCGGCCTGGTCATCGGGCGACAGGCGGGCCAGCAGCGCGCCTTCGCCACGCGCAGCCTGGGGCAGGGGCGCACCCATCAGGCCCGCGCGGGCAGTGCGGGTCAGGAAGCGGTCCAGCACCGTCATGGTCAGGTCGAAGGGATCGCCGTCCGCCCCCGCGCGCCCTGCCGCCCCGTCGGCAAAGCCCGCCGCGCGCGGCCGGTCCAGCCGGGGCAGGGTTCCCATCAGGTCCACAAGCTGCTGGTAACGGTCAAGCCCGCCCTGGCCCGCCAGCCGCAGGGCCTCGCCCACGGAACCGTCAGACAGGGCGGCCAAGGCCTCGGCATCCTCGTCGATGCCAAGATGCGCCAGGACATTGCCCATCTGCGTGGGGTTCAGCGGCGACAGGCGCAGCGTGCGGCAGCGCGACCGGATCGTCGGCAGAAGGCCTGCGGGCTGGTGCGCCACGATCAGGATCAGCGCATCGGCGGGCGGTTCCTCCAGCACCTTCAGCAGGGCATTGGCGGCCGCAAGGTTCATGTCGTCGGCGGCGTCGATGATGGCGATGCGCCGCCCGCCCTCGGTGGCCGACAGATGGAAGAAGGACAGAAGCCGCCGGATCTCGTCCACCGTGATCTGCGCGGACAGGCGCCCCGCCTTGTCGTCCCAGGGGCGGCGGACCAGATGCAGGCGCGGTTCGGACAGGGCCGCAATGCGCCGCGCCTCGGGCGTGTCAGAGGCGCCGAAGGGGCCGGACGCGCCTGACAGCATCCAGCGGGCGATGGCCCAAGCCAGCGTCGCCTTGCCCACGCCGCGGGGGCCGGTCAGCTGCCATGCGTGGTGCAGGCGGCCTCCCTTGGCGGCCTCCATGAACTCGGCAATGG
>JAPSIP010000324.1 GCA_031178645.1 Paracoccus sp. (in: a-proteobacteria)
CGTGGCCCAAAGCGCGCAGCCCGCAGCCTTCAGCGCCGCGATCTGGTCGGGTCCAGGCAGCCCGAAATGGCAACTGACGACGGCAGGCCGTTCGGCCAGCAGGACCGACAGCATCGCGTCATTGCCGCGAAAGCTGGGGTAAATCTCGGCCAGTTCACCGGGCGGGCTCGCACCGAAACGTTCGAATGCCGGGCGCAATGTCTGGATCCAGGCCGCTTCGCGCGCAGCATTGCGGCGGGCAGGGGCGTGGCAGAACAGGTTGACGCCGAACGAACGATCCGTGCCCTGCCGAACGGCACGGATCGCCTTGGTCGCGCCGCCGGGGTCCAGGGCACCCAAAGCCAGGAAGGCAAGCCCGCCCGCTTCGCAGACCGCCACCGCCATATCCGGCGTCGAGGTTCCCGCCATGGGCGCCTGCACCACGCGATGCATCAGCTTGTCGAACATCGGCTTCCTCCCTCTTCTGTGCGCAAGTATCCCCCGGGGGTCTGGGGGTGTGAAACCCCCAGCTTTACAAATGCCTGCCAAAGGCGCATGGCGCGGATCATGCTGGACCTTTCCCTCGAACTCATGCTTCTTCTGGCCGCCGCGGGCTTTGCGGCGGGCTTCATCGATTCCATCGCGGGCGGCGGCGGGCTGATCACCCTGCCCGCGCTGATGCTGGCCGGCATTCCGCCCGCGCAGGCCTTGGCCACGAACAAGGTCCAGGGCGTCTTCGGGGCCGCCACGGCGGCGATCAGCTATGCCTCGCGCGGGCTGGTGGATCTGCGCAGCCAGTGGAGATCCGCGCTGATCGCGGGGGTGGCCGGGGCGGCCGGGGCGGGGCTTGTCAGCTTTCTGCCGACCGACCAATTGCGGCTAGTCCTGCCGGTGATCCTGATCGGCATCGCCGCCTTTTTCGCGCTGAAGCCGGGTCTGAACGATCTTGACCGCGTCCAGAGGGTCGCGCCGGCGATCTTTGCCGCTACCGCCGTTCCGCTGGTCGGCTTTTACGACGGGGTGCTGGGGCCGGGGGCAGGATCATTTTACATGATCGCCTTCGTGACGCTGGCGGGATATGGTGTGCTGAAGGCCACGGCCCATACGAAGCTGCTGAACTTCGCATCCAACCTGGGCGGCCTGCTGGCCTTCGCGCTTGTTGGTCAGCCGCTGTGGCTGGTAGGCATCGTGATGGGCGGCGCGCAGATCTCGGGGGCGACGCTGGGGTCGCGGCTGGCGACAAGGATCGGGGCGCGGCTGATCAAGCCCTTGCTGGTCGTCACATCGACCGCACTTGCGCTGCGGCTGATCTGGCAAATGATCTAGGCGGGAAAGCCGGGCGAGGTCCGCATCTCTCCGGTGACGATGCCGCGCCAGTTGCGGATCGGGTCGGTCAGGAAGCGGCCGATCGCCGGGTCGTTTTCGGGCAGCACGCCCAGATGGACCAGCAGCGCGGTGATCGCTGCCTCGGCGGCGCGGGTGCCGCCGTCGCGGATCTTCAGCGCGACGCCCAAGCCCTGGTCGGGCAGAATGGCGACAAAGACCGCCTCGGCCCCCGTCTTGGCGGCGACGCGGCCGCCCATGGCGCGCATCAGGATCGTGCAGGCCCGCCCTTCGCCCGCGACCATCTCGGGATGGGCGCGCATGGCACCCACCAGCCGCCGCATCGCCTGGCCGCGACGGTCCTGGCCCGGATCGGCAAAGGCGGCCATCGCCCGGCCAAGCCCCACCAGCGAGCAGGACCAGTTCGGGGCCGAGCAGCCGTCGATGCCGTATCCAGGGCTGACTTCACCCGTGACATCCTCGAAGGCGGCCTTGACGGCGGCTTGGACAGGGTGGTCAGGGTCCACATATTCCGGCCCGCCGTTCAGGTGCCGGTTCAGCGTCAGGAAGCCCGCGTGCTTGCCCGAGCAGTTGTTGTGCAACTGGCAGGGGCTTTCGTCGCCGCAGGTCAGGCGGCGGTTTTCGTCCGTGTCGCGGGGCATGTGGCAGCCGCAGCGCAGGTCGGATTCGCCCATGTCCAGACCCCGCAGCCATTGGTCCACCGCCTCGACATGGATCCGCGCGCCGCTGTGGCTGGCGCAGGCAAGTGCAAGCTGGCGGTCGCTCAGACCCGCGGCGTCGGCCGCGCCGCTTTCGATCAGGGGAAGCGCCTGGATCATCTTGCAGGATGACCGCGGAAAGACGATCCGGTCCGGCCTGCCCCAGGCCTCGACCACGCCTTTCGTGTCGCAGATCACCGCATCGCCGCGGTGCAGGCTTTCGCGCTGACTGCCGCGCCACAATTCGATCAACTCGGCTGAACGCATCGCCTGTCCTTCCCCTGACAATTGCGCGATTTCCTGCCTTGCG
>JAPSIP010000325.1 GCA_031178645.1 Paracoccus sp. (in: a-proteobacteria)
GGGACCGGCAGGACATAATCGCGTTCGTCGGCCAGCACGTTCTGCGAAAACTGCGTGGTCAGGACCGCCATGCGGGCGCGGATCGCGGCCATGCGGTCGCGCGCCTCGCCCTCCAGCCCCGCGCCGGAGCGGGTCAGGCCGCGCAGCGCCAGTTCGGCGATGCGCCGATCCTCGGGCGGCAGGGCGTCGGCGGTCGCGGCGACGGCCTTGACGCGGGCATAAAGGCGCGGGTCCATGCCGGTCTTGCTGTTATAGGCCGCAAGACGGGGGGCGAAATCGCGCTGCAGCGCCTCTCGCGCGGGGTTCGAATCGACATTGGCCAGCGTGTAGAAGATCGATAACACGCGGTTCAGCCCATCCTCGGCTGTTTCCAGGGCGGCGACGGTATTGGCGAAGGTGGGCGCGTCGGGATTGGCGGCAATCGCCTCCATCGCGGCCTCGGCGGCGGCCAGTTCACGGTCGAAGGCGGGGGCGATGTCGGTATCGGCGATCAGGTCGAAGCGCGGCAGCCCTTCGGGTCCGGTCCAGCGGGTCAGTTCGGCGGTCATGGCGTCTCCTTTGCCATGAACCTAAGGGGCGGTCGCGCCGCCTTCCAGTGCCGATCCGCAGACCGGGCAATCCGCCCGCCGCACCGTGCCGATCATCCGGCTTTCGCCGTAAAGCCCGTCGAAGATCATCATCCGCCCGCGCAGGCCCTGCCCCGCACCCGTCAGGTGCTTGATCGCCTCGAGCGCCATGAGGCTGCCCACGACGCCCGGCAACGGGCCGACCACCCCTGCCTCGGCGCAGGGCGGCGCGAGGCCCGGGGCGGGGGCTGTCGGGAACAGGCAGGACAGGCACGGCCCGCCGCGCGCAGGATCATACAGCGTCACCTGCCCTTCCCATTGCGCGATGGACCCGGCAATCAGCGGCACCTGGGCCGCGACGCAGGCGCGATTGATCCCCTGCCGCCCGGCAAAGCTGTCGGTGCCGTCCAGGACCAGATCGTGCTGGGCGATCAGGTCGGCATCCGCTTCCGTGACGCGGCGCGCAAGGGCCGTGACCTCAATCAGCGGGTTCAGGGCGCGCATTGCTTCGGCGGCGGCTTCAGCCTTGATCCGGCCCTGCTGGTCGCTGCGAAAGATCACCTGGCGCTGCAGGTTCGACAGGCTGACGGTGTCGTCATCCGCGACCGTAATCCGCCCGACCCCCGCCGCCGCAAGATAGAGACAGACCGGAGCACCAAGGCCGCCCGCACCGATCACCAGCACGCGCACATTCCGCAGGCGCATCTGGCCCGGCCCGCCGATCTCTCGCAGGACCAGATGGCGGGCGTAACGGTCCAGTTCGGCATCGGCAACCGGCGCCGGGGCGGGCGTGGTCTGTTCGGCCGGCGTGGCGCGCGACCGCAGCCACCGCAGACCGGCGCGATAGGCAAGGACCAGCCCCACCAGGCCGCCCGCGACCAGCCAGCCCCGCGCCGATCCGCCAAAGACCCCGCCCATGCCGGACAGATGCGCCAGTTCGATCACGGCCCAGGCCAGCGTCAGCGCCGCCAGCAGCCACCGGCGCGGAAGGCCGACGACCCATCCCGCCACCGCAACAACCACCAGCAGCCAGAAGCCCAGCATTGCCCTTATGCCCCTGTCGAGCCGAAGCCGCCCGCTGCCCGTGCGGTGCTGCGGCTGAAGCTGTCGACCACCGCGAAGGCAGGCCTTATCACCGGCACGAAGATCATCTGGGCGATCCGTTCGCCCGGCTGGATCAGGATCGGATCCGAGCCCGGCGGATTGCGGTTCCACGTGCTGATCAGGATCTCGCCCGTATAGTCGGGGTCGATCAGGCCGGTGGAGTTGCCCAGGACCAGCCCACGCTTGTGGCCCTGCCCCGACCGGGGAAGAACCAGACCCGCGAAGGAAAAATCGTCGAAGGACAACGCGATCCCGGCAGGGATCAGCACCGCCGGGGCCTGCGGGGTGATCTCGGTGGCACGGTCGAGACAGGCGAACAGGTCGATCGCCGCCGATCCCTGCGTCTGGTAATCGGGCAGACCCCATTCGTGGATCCGCGGGTCGAGTATCCTGACTTCCATGCCTGCCGCCCTTGCTGTCTTCCGCCAGCCTTAGCGGATGCGGGTCAGACCTGCCAGCGTGGCTTGCGCTTGTCGAAGAAGGCCGCGATCCCCTCGGGCGCCTCGTCGCCTTCCCAAACGGCGACAAGGCGGTCGATGCTGTCCTCGATCACGGCTTGGTCGATGCGCGGACCCAGGGCGCGGCATTGCGCCTTGGCGGCGGCGACCGCGCCGGGTGCTGCCAGCAGGAAGGGGGCGACCTCGGCCTCGACGGCGGCATC
>JAPSIP010000326.1 GCA_031178645.1 Paracoccus sp. (in: a-proteobacteria)
TCTGATGAACGGCTTTGCCGTCGCGGGAACGCCGATGAACCTGGCCCTGGCCGCCCTGGGCGCGGTCGTGGGCACGATGGTGGGGGTGCTGCCGGGCCTTGGGCCCGTCAACGCGGTCGCCATGCTGGTCCCGGTGGTCTTCGCCCTGGGCCTGCCGCCTGAAAGCTCGATGATCCTGATGGCCGCGATCTATATCGGATCGGAATATGGCGGACGGATCAGCGCCATCCTGATCAACGTCCCCGGAGAGGCCTCGGCGGTCATGACCGCGATCGAGGGCTATCCGCTGTCGCGCCGCGGCATGGCGGGGGTCGCGCTGTCGCTATCGGCCTGGACATCGTTCCTGGGATCGGTGCTGGCGACCGTGGGGATCGTGCTGGCCGCGCCGGTCCTGTCGCAATGGGCCCTGGCCTTCGGGCCGGTGGAATACGTGGCGCTGATGATCTTTGCCTTCGCCTGCCTGACGGGCCTTCTGTCCGACCAGCCGATCAAGGCGCTGCTGGCGACGGGCATCGGGCTTGCCCTGTCCACCATCGGCATCGACGCCAATTCCGGCGTCATGCGCTATACCTTCGACATGCCGAACCTGATCGACGGGCTGGCCTTTTCCACCCTGGTGATCGGCCTTTTCGCGATTTCCGAACTGCTGATCCTGCTGCAGGGCCATCGCGACGGCGCCAGCGTGCGGATCGAGCGGATGGGCCGCAGCCTGTTCAACCTGTCCGAGATGCGCTTCACCTTTGCTTCGGCGCTGCGGGGATCGGGCATCGGCTTCTTCATCGGCCTTCTGCCGGGCGCGGGCGGCACGGTCGCATCCGCCCTGGCCTATTCCACCGAGCGCAAGCTGACAGAACGGCGCGACCCGCAGGGCAGCCAGTTCGGCCAGGGCGACCTGCGCGGCCTGGCCACGGTCGAGGCCTCGAACAACTCGGCCTCGAACTCGAACTTCATCCCGATGCTGACGCTGGGCATCCCAAGTTCGGGGACGACAGCGATCATGCTGGGGGTGCTGACGCTGTACAACCTGACGCCGGGTCCGATGCTGTTCACCTCGCAGCCGGAACTGGTCTGGGGGCTGATCGCATCGCTGTTCATCGGCAACGTGATGCTGCTGGCGATGAACATCCCGCTGGTGGGCTTTTTTGCGCGGATGCTGACGGTGCCTGCCTGGGTGCTGGTGCCCTTCATCGTCGTCGTCTCGGCGGTGGGCGTCTATTCGGGCAAGTCGGCCAGCTTCGACCTGATCCTGATGGTCGTGGTGGGTGTGGCCGCCTATTGGCTGCGGCGGATGCATGTGCCGATGGCGCCGCTGATCCTGGGCTTCGTTCTGGGCGGCATCCTGGAAACGAACCTGCGCCGGTCCCTGTCGCTGTCGGCGGGCGATGTCAGCGTGCTGTGGTCCAGTTCCATCGCGATCACGCTGTGGGTGGCTGCCGGGGCGATCCTGCTGCTGCCGCGCCTGTTGCGCCGTGCGCTGCCCCCCGAAGCCACCCTAGCCGAGGACTGAGATGACCTGGCTTGTCCGTCACGACCCCGTCCCTGCGGGTCAGCGGTTCCGCGACCGCCTGTCCCGGCCCGGCATCTTCCGCCTGCCGGGCGCCCATAACGGCCAGGCGGCGCTGCAGGCGCGCGACGCCGGCTTCGAGGGGCTGTATCTCTCCGGCGCGGCGATGAGCGCGTCGATGGGCCTGCCGGACCTGGGGCTGATCACCATCGACGATGTCTGCTTCTTCATCCGCCAGGTCGCCGGCGCCTCGGGGCTGCCGGTGCTGGTCGATGCCGATACCGGCTATGGCGAGGCGCTGAACGCGATGGTCACCGTCCGCCGCTTCGAGGAGGCGGGCGCGGCCGCGATCCACTTGGAAGATCAAATCCTGCCCAAGAAATGCGGCCACCTGTCCGACAAGCGGCTGGCCCTGCCGCAGGACATGGCGGCCAAGGTCGCAGCCGCCGTCCGCGCCCGGCGCGACCTGGTGGTGATCGCCCGCACCGATGCGCTGGCCAGCGAAGGGCTGGACGCCGCCATCGCCCGCGCGCGCCTGTATCTGGAGGCGGGGGCCGACGCGATCTTCCCCGAGGCGCTGACCGACATCGACCTTATGCGACGCTTTGCCCAGGCGCTGCCCGGCGTGCCGCTGCTGGCCAACATGACCGAGTTCGGGCGCACCCCGCAGCTGACCGGGGCGGAACTTCAGGATCTGGGCTACAAGATGGTGATCTGGCCGGTGTCGTCCCTGCGGGTCGCCAATCATGCGCAGGAACGGCTTTACGCGGCCCTGCGCGACCATGACAGCACCGCGCCGATGCTGGACCGGATGCAGACGCGG
>JAPSIP010000327.1:0-1457 GCA_031178645.1 Paracoccus sp. (in: a-proteobacteria)
CTCTTTTCATTCAATCACTTGCCCGTGGGATGACTGTTCTGGAGGCATTTCGCCACGCAGAAGGCCCGCTGACCCTGGCGCAGATCGCGGCCCGGACGGGGCTGACCCGCAGCGCCGCGCAACGCCTGGTGCATACCTTCCGCAAGCTGGGCTATCTGACCCTGTCCGAGGACGGGCGCGGCTTTCGCCCCGACCTGCCGATCCTGGACCTGACGCATGACTATCTGCGGCTGAACCCCCTGGTCCGCCGCGCCAGCCCGGTGCTTCTGGAACTGCGGCGCAATGTCCGTGAACGCGTCGACCTGTCGCTGTTCGACGGGCGGCGGATGGTTTACGCCGCGCGGATGCAAAGCAAACGCGAGACGTTCTTTGCCACGCTGGTGGGCAACAGCGTACCGACAGCCTGTACTTCCGGGGGCTGGGCCGTGCTGGCGATGCTGCCGGATGCCGAGGTGGGCGCGATCCTGGACGATCACCCGATCCCCCAGATCACGCCCCGCACGCTGACCGATCCCGCCGCCATCCGTCACCAGATCGCCCTGACGCGCGAGAATGGCCATGCCTTGGCAATCGAGCAAATCCTGATGGGCGAGGTGGCCTTGGGCGTGGCCATCCCTGACGCGGACGGGCGGCCGATAGCCGCCATCCACATCGCGGCATCGCTGTCGGAATGGGCCCCCGAAGATTTCCGCCGGCGCGTCGCCCCCCTGGCCGCCGAGGCAGTGCGCAGCATCCTGCCGGGCTGACGGGGCGCCGCAGGGTGAGGCTGCACTGCTGCAGGAGCGGGACCATGGCGCCGAGTTGGCTTCACGACCCAGGGAACCGGATTGGGGTGCAACAGACCGACGGGCAGGTCTCTGCCTCAATGGCTGGCGTTGCCCTGGCGAGGCCACACCCATGCCGCTGAACCGCACCACACAACAGACAACCGCTGCCTGATTCTTGGGATACAGGGGCGACACCTGCCCGTTTCTTGACCATTCCTGCCCGGCGGCATCCACCCGACATTGCGCGGGCAGGCGGCCCCGTGCCACGACGGGGGCAGCCATGTCGAAGCCGCTTCTCATCGTTGTCGTCGAACCCGACCCGGATCGTGCCCAGCCCATTGCCGAGGGGTTGCGCGACACCGGGCAGCACGATGTCCGCATCATTGCGGAACAATCGGGCCTTGCGCGCAAGGTGGCCGAGTTGCGTCCCGATGTGGTGCTGATCGACATCGCCAACCCGTCTCGCGACGTTCTCGAGGAACTGGCGCTTGCATCGGGGCCGTCCGAGCGGCCCGTGGCGATGTTCGTGGACCGGTCGGACGAACAACTGACGCGGGCGGCCATCGAGGCCGGAATTTCCGCCTATGTCGTGGACGGGCTGCGCGCAGAACGGATCAAGCCGATCCTGGACGCGGCCATTGCCCGGTTCCACATCTTCCAGCAGATGCGGGCCGAACTGGCCGCCACCCG
>JAPSIP010000327.1:1467-2313 GCA_031178645.1 Paracoccus sp. (in: a-proteobacteria)
ACGAGGAAGCGGCCTATGGCCTGCTGCGCAAGGCGGCGATGGACCAGGGCAAGCGCATGGCGGATATCGCGCAACAACTGGTGATGGCGGCAGGGTTGCTGGGACGATGACCACGCTGCGCCTTGGCTATGTTCCCCTGATCGACGCGGCCCCGCTGATCGTCGCGCAGGAATTGGGCTTTGCCGCCGAAGAAGGGCTGAGGCTGGATCTGGTCCGATTGGGCGCATGGGCGCAGGCGCGCGACATGCTGGGCGCCGGGATCATCGAGGCAGCCCATATGCTGGTGCCCATGCCCGTGGGGCAGGCGCTTGGGCTGGGGCCGTCGTTGCCTGCCATGGATCTGGTCATGTTCCTGTCGCATGGGGGGCAGGTCGTGGCGGTCAACCGCGATCTTGAACAGCGGATGCGCGACGGGGGCCATGATCTCGCCTTTAACGACGCGCGCGCCGCTGGTGCTGTTCTGCGGCAGGCGGTGACGGGGCGGCTGCGGATCGGCGTGCCCTTTCATTTCTCGACCCAGTCCGAACTGCTCCGGCACTGGCTGGCAAGCTGCGGCCTTGCGGCGTCCATGCTGGACCTTGTCACCGTGCCGCCGCCGATGATGGCCGATGCCCTGGCCCGCGGGGATGTCGATGCGATCTGCGTGGGCGAACCCTGGGGCAGCGTTTCGGTTGACCGGGGGCTCGCGGCCCTGCTGCTGCCCGGCACCGCGATCTGGGCCTCGCCCCCCGAGAAGGGGCTGGTCCTGCTGCGCGATTTCGCCAATGCGCGGGACCAGGAAGCAGGCGCGCTGATGCGGGCCGTCTGGCGGGCCGGCCGCTGGCTGGACGAAGAAGGCCATCGCGG
>JAPSIP010000328.1 GCA_031178645.1 Paracoccus sp. (in: a-proteobacteria)
GCGCATGGCGAGGTCGAGACGGCGACGGGCCTGCCCCAGCTGGACGTCACGACTTTCGCGAACCAGATTTTCTGGCTCATCATCACCTTGCTGGTGCTGTACTGGGTCGTGGCCAAGATCGCCCTTCCGCGCATCGGCGCCGTCCTGTCGGACCGCCAGGGCGCGATGACGGGCGACCTGATGGCCGCCGAGGAATTCAAGCTGAAGGCCAAAGAGGCCGAGGCAGCCTATGACAAGGCCTTGGCGGATGCCCGGTCCGAGGCAGGCAAGATCGTCGCGGCGAACCGCGCCGAAATCCAGAAGGAACTGGATGCGGCCATCGCCCATGCCGATGCCGAAATCGCGGCCCGCACCGCCGAATCGGAAAAGCGCATCCGCGAGATCCGCGATTCCGCCGACACCAACGCGCGTGAGGTCGCCCGCGACGTCACGGCCGAACTGGTCCGCAGCTTTGGCGGGACCGTCGATCAGGCTGCGGTCGATCAGGCCGTGGACAGCCGCATGAAAGGGGCCCTGCAATGAAACGTCTTGCCGTCATTGCCGCGGCCGCCGCACTGGCTGCCGGTCCTGCCGCCGCCGCCACGGGGTCGTTCTTCTCGCTTCGGAATACGAACTTCATCGTTCTGATCGCGTTCCTGGTCTTTATCGGCGTGCTGGTCTACTTCAAGGTGCCGGCCAAGGTCGGCGCCCTGCTGGACCAGAGGGCCGCCGGCATCCGCCGCGACCTGGACGAGGCAAAGCGCCTGCGCGAGGAAGCGCAGGAGATTTATGCCAGCTACGAACGCCGTCAGCGTGACGTGGCGACCCAGGCCGACCAGATCGTCGCCAATGCCAAGCGCGAGGCCGAGGCCCAGGCCGCGAAGGCGAAAGCCGACCTGAAAGCCTCGATCGAGCGTCGCCTGAAAGGGGCCGAGGATCAGATCGCCAGTGCGGAATCCGACGCGGTGCGTGCCGTCCGCGACCGTGCGGTGCAGGCGTCCATTGCCGCGGCATCCGCGCTGCTGGCGCAGCAGGTGGGCGCGGGTCAGCGTTCCGCCGGGATCGACGAAGCCATCGACGAAGTGGCGCGCCGGTTGAACTGACAGGGGCGCGTCCCTTGGGACGCCGCCACATCATCGGACAGTGACAGAAAAGCCCCCGTCGCGTGAAGCGGCGGGGGCTTTTCCTTGGCATCGGGCGGATCAGTTGGTCGGACGGATCAGGATCTCGACCCGGCGGTTCTGCGCGCGGCCGGCTGCGGTGTCGTTCGAGGCGATGGGCTGGTTGAAGCCCGCCCCCGTCGCCATAAGCCGCGAGGACGAGACCCCGGCAGCCGACAGGATGCCTGCGACCGACTGCGCCCGGCGCTGCGACAGGTCCATGTTCAACGCGGCGCTGCCGGTGTTGTCGGTATGGCCCACGACCTCGACCCGGCTGTTCGGATACTGGTTCAGGTTGCGCGCGACGGCATAAAGGTCATTCTGCGCGGCGCCCGACACGGCGGCCGAGCCAGTGGCGAAGAGGATCCCCTCGGGCATCACGACCTGGAGATAGGAACCGCGGTTGATGACCTGGATGTTCGGGTTCGACAGCGACTGCTGCAGCGCCTGGGCCTGGCGGTCCAGGACGTTGCCGGCGACTGCGCCCGCCGCCGCGCCCAGGATCGCGCCGCGCGCGGCATCCCGGCCTTCGTTGTTGCTGTCGCTGTCGCGCGTCGCGCCCAGTACGGCCCCCACGGCAGCGCCTGCAAGCGCGCCCTGCTGGGTGCGGCTCATGCCGGAACCCATGCCGGTGCCGTCCGTGGGCGCGCAGGCGCCAAGCGCGACAAGGCCCGATACGGCAAGAATGGTTGTGACGCGAAGGTTCATGGGTTTTCCCTTTCCTGGTCTTGCGACGTTGATATCGCGGCAGATTCTCGGTTGCCGCTCAACGCGCCGAAGCTGGCCCAGTTCCGCCGGAAAGGAAAGTCACGGCTGCGTGGAAGCTGCTGGACGGGCGGGAAAATTGCCGGGGACGGCAGCGGGCTTGCATTGGCGGGCGGGCGCAGTCAAAAGCGGGGCGTCATGGTCCAGCCCCGCCGTCTTCCGCAGCCCTTGCCCTTTGCCCAGCAGGTCGCGATCTTCTCGCGCCTGGCAAGCGCCACTCCGCAGCCTGTGACCGAGCTGGAGTTTACGAACCCCTTCACGCTGGTCGTGGCCGTTGCGCTGTCCGCGCAGGCGACCGATGTGGGCGTGAACAAGGCCACGCGTGGGCTGTTCGCCGTCGCCGACACGCCGCAGAAGATGCTGGATCTGGGCGTGGAGGGCGTGACCGAGCATGTCAAGAC
>JAPSIP010000329.1 GCA_031178645.1 Paracoccus sp. (in: a-proteobacteria)
GAACGCGCGGGGGGTGAGGCGATCATATCGCTGTTCCGGTCGGAAGCCGTCAGCCTGCCCTATGACTGTACGCTGCTGGAACGTCACCCGCTGGGCAGCCAGGCCTTCATGCCGCTGGGACAGGATCCGTGGCTGTCGGTCGTGGCGCCGGACGATAACGGCAGGCCCGGCACGCCGTGCGCCTTCCTGGTGCCCGCCGGCATGGGCGTGAACCTGCGCGCGGGCGTCTGGCATGGCGTGCTGACGCCGCTGGACCGGCCCGCCGATTTCCTGGTGGTGGACCGCGAAGGGGATGGCGTGAACCTTGAAGAGGTCACCATCGCCCCTGTAACCATCACCGCATGATTCTGCCCGATTTCAGCCTTGAACTGGCCGCCCTGTCGCGCGGCGCCCGCCGCGTCGCGGGCGTGGACGAGGTCGGGCGCGGCCCCCTGGCCGGTCCCGTGACCGCCGCCGCCGTGGTGCTGGATCCGGACAACATTCCTGACGGGCTGAACGATTCAAAGAAACTGACCGCCAAGCGGCGCGAGGCCCTGGCGGAATGGCTGGCCGCCCATTGCGACCATTGCATCATCCACATCGGCGTTGACGAAATCGACCGCCTGAACATCTATCACGCCTCGCATCTGGCGATGTGCAAGGCGGTGACGGGTCTGCGCACCCGGCCCTGCATGGTGCTTGTGGACGGCAACCGCGTGCCCCGCGACCTGTCCTGCCCGGGCGAGGCGATTGTCGCGGGCGATGCCCGTTGCGTGACGATTGCCGCAGCGTCCATTCTGGCCAAGGTGGCCCGCGACCGGCTGATGGTGGATTTGGCGCAACAACATCCCGGCTATGGCTGGGAATCAAACGCGGGATACGGGACGCCCGCGCATAAGCAGGCCCTGCTAGATTTAGGCGTCACCCCCTATCATAGGCGTTCGTTCCAGCCGGTCCACAACATCTTGTGTAAAGCCGTTGAAGCAAGTCTTTGATTCAAAAAAGAAATTGACGGCGAATCGGGTCTGAATCATCTTGGGCGGATACCAGACCGGCAAAAAGCCGGCAAATCCCCCCTGAGGCGACGATGATAAAGACCAAGGACCAGCGCATGGCAGCCGCGCGACCGTTACCCCTGAACCAGATTCTGGCCGGCGATTGCATCGAGGTGATGAACGCGCTTCCCGAAGCCAGCGTGGACCTGATCTTTGCCGATCCGCCCTATAACCTGCAGTTGCGGGGCGACCTGCACCGTCCCGACAATTCCAAGGTCGATGCGGTGGACGATCACTGGGACCAGTTTTCCAGCTTTGCCAGCTATGACGCCTTTACCCGCGACTGGCTGGCCGCCGCGCGCCGGCTGCTGAAGCCCAACGGGGCGATCTGGGTTGTCGGCAGCTATCACAACATCTTCCGCGTGGGGGCCGAGATCCAGAACCAGGGCTTCTGGATCATGAACGACGTGATCTGGCGCAAGTCGAACCCCATGCCGAACTTTCGCGGCAAGCGGCTGACCAATGCCCATGAAACCTTGATCTGGGCCGCGAAATCCGAATCCTCGAAATACACCTTCAACTACGAGGCGCTGAAGTCGCTGAACGAAGGCACGCAGATGCGGTCGGACTGGGTGATCCCGATCTGCAACGGTGGGGAACGGCTGAAGGACGCGGCGGGCGACAAGGCCCATCCGACCCAGAAGCCCGAGGCGTTGCTGCACCGCGTCATCATCGGCACGACCAACCCTGGCGACGTGGTGCTGGACCCCTTCTTCGGCACCGGCACGACCGGCGCGGTCGCCAAGATGCTGGGCCGCGACTTCATCGGGATCGAGCGCGAGGAAGCCTATCGCACTGTGGCCGAACGCCGCATCAGCCGCACCCGCCGCCTGGATGCCGAGGCGCTTGCCACCACCCGCGCCAAGCGGTCCGAACCGCGCATCCCCTTCGGCCAGGTGGTCGAGCGCGGGATGCTGCGCCCGGGCGAGGAACTCTATTCCATGAACAACCGCCACAAGGCCAAGGTCCGCGCCGATGGCAGCCTGATCGGCAATGACGTCAAGGGGTCGATCCACCAGGTCGGCGCCGCCCTGGAAGGCGCGCCATCCTGCAACGGCTGGACCTACTGGCATTACCGCCGCGAAGGCCGGATGATCCCCATCGACATCCTGCGCCAGCAGATCCGGGCCGAGATGGAAGGCGAGGTTTCCCGCCCGAACTGAGACTTACGGTTCGCCTGGTTCCCCCGGCTGCCGCCAGGGGAGAACCGCCTTGCCCCGCCACGATTGCTGGCGGGGCTTTTTTCACCGAGGCGCCGTCAGAC
>JAPSIP010000330.1 GCA_031178645.1 Paracoccus sp. (in: a-proteobacteria)
GAAGTCGAACTGCTCGATGTCCTTCACCTTGATGGTCTTGTCGCCAAAGCTGACTTCGGTGCCCTGCGACCGGCGCGAGGCCAGTGCGGCAATCTCGTCCACCGGGAACATGCGTTCCTCGAGGATATTCAGCATTTCGCGGCCCACATTCCCCGTGGCGCCGGCGACGACGACTTTGTAGCCCATCTCCTTGGGACTCCTTTTCTGGCGGTCGGCTGCGTTTAGCGCATGGGGGGGTGCAAGGAAAGGGGAAAGGCCCGGCAGCCGGACCGGCGCAGGGGTCACGCCAATGTCATCAGACGGCCGGGCAGGGCGCGCTATCCTTGGCCGTCGAAACGGGAAAGGCCGGCCCATGTTCAGCATCCTTCGCCCCGCGCTTCTGGCCCTTGCGGTCATGGCCCCTGCGGCGCCCCCCGCCCTGGCCCATCACGGCTGGTCCTGGGCCGAACCGGAACAATCGCGCCTGGAAGGGGTGATCGAGGAGATCTCGATGGCGCCCCCTCATCCCAGCCTGCGGGTCAGGGCGGCGGATGGCACTGTCTGGTTCGTCGAACTTGGCAATCCGGGCCGGACCACGCGTTCGGGCTTCGGGCCGGACACAGCCGCCATAGGCGATGCGATCACCGTGATCGGCAATCGCGACCGCGACCGGACCGAGGCGCATATCAAGGCCGTGCGCATCGTCATCGACGGCCAAAACTATGACATGTATCCCGAACGCATCCGGTCCGACTGACAGGTGATGGAACTTGCGGCCTGGATCGAGGCATCAAGCCTGGCGCAGGCGCTGCGCGGGTCGGGCACCCTGTATATGGTGCTGAACGCCACGCATATCCTGGGGATCGGGCTGCTGCTGGGCGCGATCCTGCCGCTGGATTTGCGGATACTGGGCCTGCTGCGCGGGCCGCCCTTGCAGGTCATCGGCCCGTTCCTGTCGCGCATGGCAGGTGCGGGGCTGGGCCTGGCGATGCTGACGGGGTTCTGCCTGTGGTCGGTCAATGCGACCGAATACCTGGGCAATGTGGCTTTCCGGTGGAAGCTGGTTCTGCTGGTGGCGGCGCTTGGCAATGTCGCCCTGCTGCACCGGCTGGGCTGGCACCGGGTTCTGGCCACAGGGGTTGCTGACACGGCCACGCGGGTGCTGGCCGCGGTCTCCGCGGCTCTGTGGCTGTCGGTGCTGCTGGCGGGGCGCTGGATCGGGTTTCTCTAGGCCAAGGTCAGGCGGACATCGCTGCGGCGCAGATCCGCAACCCAGGCGGCCTCGGCGCTGAAGTCATGGGGCACCTGGTCGGCGGTGCGGCGGCCCGACAGGCTTTGGCTGGCGAAGAAATCGAAACCGTAGAGGGTCAGTCCGGCCAAGGGGGCCCGCAGCAGCAGGTCGATCATCATGGCCCCCGTGGTCGGCGGTGCGGCCAGCCGGTCCTTCAGCGCATGATAGTCCGGCAGGGGATGCAGATAGAAACCGGGGCTGCTGGCGGCCCGCCAGCCCAGCCGCTTGCGCTTGGGCGACATCCACAACAGGCGCGAGGGGTTCAGGCGGGCGCGATCCTCGTCGGCCAAACGGACGGCCAGGGCCAGCCAGTCGGTGCGGGTGCCGTGGCTTTCGGGCGCGGGCATCGGCGCGCGGTTGATGCGGATCACAACGTCGGCGCCGTCGATGGCCGCGCCGTGGTGGGCCTGGGCCAGAGACCGGGCATTGCCGATCAGCGCGACGCGTTTGCCTTCCAGATCCGCCAGCAGGTTGCCTTGCGGAACGGACAGAGACTGCAGCGCGGTTTCATCCCGCATCAGGCGGGCGGAATAGAAGAACAGCTTGTTCATGGCCTGGCCAGCAACTCGTTGTAGATCGCGACCAGGGCGCGGGCCTCGCCCTCGATCGCATGGTTGGTGGCGACATGGTCGCGGGCGGCCCGGCCCGCCGCCTGACGCGCGCCGTCGTCGTCCAGCCAATGCAGCAGGGCATCGGTCAGCGCATCCAGATCGTCCGGCGGCACCAGGCTGCCGGTCACGCCGTCGCGGATCAACGTTTCATAGGCGCCGACGCGGGCGGCGACCGTGGGCACGCCGCAGGCCATCGCCTCCAGCGGGGTCAGGCCGAACCCCTCCCACCGGGCAGGGGCCGCAAACAGGTCGAGCGCCTGGTAATGCCGCACCACCTGGTCCCAAGGCAGCTCGCCCAGGAAGCGGATGCGGCCTTCCAGCCCCGCCGCGCGGATATCCGCCAGCAACCCATCGGCGAAGGCGCGGTTGTCAGGTGTGATGCGGCCGGTGAAGACGATCTGGACGCGGGGCCGG
>JAPSIP010000331.1 GCA_031178645.1 Paracoccus sp. (in: a-proteobacteria)
GGATCTGGGTGACGATCTGGTGGCCCGCGTGCTGGAACGCGATCCTGCGGTGGCGGGGCCGATCTATGACCGGATCACCGATTTCCTGGTCACGCTGCACCGCCATCCGGTCCCCGATTTCGTGGCCCCGCTGGACGGACCGACCCTGGCGGAACAGGTGGGGCTTTTTGCGGAATGGTATCCGCAGGCGGCGGGCGCAAAGGGCGGCGAGGGGATCGCGCCCCTGATTGCCCGCCTGCACGCGGATCTGGCCGCCGATGTGCCGCCGGTCCTGTCGCTGCGCGACTTCCATGCGGAAAACCTGATCTGGCGGGGCGACGCGCCTTTGGGCCTGATCGACTATCAGGACGCGGTTGCCTGTCATCCGGCCTATGATCTGGTCTCGGCCCTGCAGGACGCGCGCCGCGACGTGGACCCTTCTATCGAGGCCGCCTGCATCGCCCGCTATCTGGCCGCGACCGGGCTGAATGAGGACCGCTTCCGCGCCGCCTATGCGCTGCTGGGGGCGCAGCGGAACTTGCGGATTCTGGGGATCTTCACCCGGCTTTGCCTCCGCGACGGCAGGCCGCGATACCTGGACTTCATGCCGCGGGTCTGGTGCTATGTCCGGCGCAACATGGCCCATCCGGCGCTTGCACCCCTGGCCGATGCGGTCGCAGCCCTGCCCGCGCCGGACGGCGTCGTCATCGAAAGGATCCGCGCCCGATGCGCCCGCTGATGATCTTTGCCGCGGGACTGGGCACGCGGATGCGGCCCCTGACCGACAGCCTGCCGAAGCCGCTGATCCCGGTCGCGGGCCGGACCCTTCTGGACCGCGCGCTTGATCTGGGCCGGGATGCCGGCGCGGGGCCGGTGGTCGTGAACACGCATTACCTGGGCGGCCAGATCGCGGACCACCTGGCCGGGCAGGACGTGGCCATCAGCGATGAGGGCGGGGCGATCCTCGACACCGGCGGCGGGCTGCGCAAGGCGCTGCCGTTGCTCGGGCCGGGGCTGGTAATGACGCTGAACCCGGATGTGGTCTGGACAGGGCCGAACCCGCTGGCCGCCCTGAACGCGGCCTGGCGCGACGATATGGACGCGCTTCTGATGCTGGTGCCCGTAGGCCGGGCCACGGCGCGGCAGGGGGCGGGGGATTTTTCGCTGGACGCAGAGGGCCGCATCAGCCGCCGGGGCGATTACGTCTATGGCGGCGCCCAGATCATCCGCCCCGACCGGCTGGCCGAGATCCCCGACCAGGTGTTTTCGCTGAACCGGCTATGGGATCTGCTGATCGCGGAGGGCCGGGCCTTCGGCTTGGCCCATCCCGACGGCTGGTGCGACGTGGGCTATCCCGAAGCCATCCCCCTGGCCGAGGAGATGCTGCATGGCTGAACCCGCATTTCGCGGCCTTTACGCCCTGCCGCCCGGCATCGACTTTGCCCATGAATTCGTCGCGGGCTTCCTGGACCGCATGGCCGGCCAGCCGCCCGAGGCGATGGCCCGCGTCACCATCTATGGCAACGCCTCGCGGACGCTGGCGGAACTGCAATGCGCCTTCGACCTGCGCGGGCCGCTGCTGCTGCCGCGCCTGCTGCCGGTCACGAACCTGGAAGCGCCCGGAATGCTGGACCATGCCGAGGCCTCGCCCCTGGCGCGGCGGCTGCAACTGGCGCGGCTGGTAGCGGGGCTTCTGAAGACCCGGCCGGATCTGGCCTCGGGCCATTCCATCGCGGCGCTTGCCCGTTCACTGTCAACCCTGATGCACGAGATGCAGACCGAGGGGCTTGGACCCGATGCGCTTGAAGGCATCGACACTGGCGATCATGCCCGGCATTGGCAGAACGCCTTGGGCTTCCTGCGCATCGCCGCCCGCTTCCACTTGGAAGGCCCGCCGACGGACCGCGCCGCACGGCAGCGCCTGGCGTCCCAGATCCTGTGCGAGGACTGGTCCAAGGGCCAGAACCTGCCCGAGGGGCCGGTCATCATCGTCGGCTCGACCGGGTCGCATGGCGCGACCCGGCTGTTCATGGAGGCGGTGGCGCAACTGCCCGAAGGCGCGGTGGTGCTGCCGGGTTTTGACTTCGACCAGCCGCAGACGGTCTGGGACGGGCTGGACCACCGGACCGAGGATCATCCCCAGGCCCGCTTCGCGCTGCTGATCCGCAAGCTGGGCCGCCCGGCCCGCTGGACCGATACGCCTCCGCCCGCCCCGGCGCGCAACCGGCTGGTGTCACTGGCGCTGCGGCCCGCGCCGGTGACCGACCAGTGGATCGCCGAAGGCCCGCGCCTGCC
>JAPSIP010000037.1 GCA_031178645.1 Paracoccus sp. (in: a-proteobacteria)
CGGCCAGATCCCAGATCACGTTCACGTCGCGCTGGAACAGCCCCAGGTTCACCCGCGTCGAATCATAGTAATAGATGGCGCCCAGCACATCGTCGCGCACCAGCCGGGAAATCGCCTGCACGGCAGGGGTATAGACGAAGGTGTGATCCACCATCAGCGTCAGCCCGCGCCGCGCCGCCTCGTCGACCAGATGCCGCGCGTGATCGACGTTATCGGTCATCGGCTTTTCGACCAGGACGTGCTTGCCCGCCCTCAGCGCCGCCAGGGCAAGGGTGTAGTGGGTCTGGACCGGCGTCGCGATCATGACCGCATCCACCGCCGGATCACGCAGCAGTTCCTGCAGATCCGTCGTCAGCCTGGCCGCCGGATGGCGCAAGGCCGCGCGGGCCAGCGCATCGGGCGACTGGTCCGCGATCATCGCGACCTGGGCCACCCCGCTTTCCGCGACTGCGCGCGCCAGGTTCGGCCCCCAGTATCCATAGCCTATGACGCCCACATGGATCATGTTCTTGCCTCCACGGATTCGGTTCGCACGCTGGCGGACGGGCCACGGGAAATGATCCGCGCCGGCACCCCGGCCACCATGGCGTGGTCCGGCACGTCCCTGGTGACGACGGAACCCGCGCCGACGGTGGCGCCGATGCCTATGGTGATCCCCGGCAGGATCGTCGCATTCGATCCGATATTGGCGCCATGCCTGACGCGGGTGCCTTCGCAGACCCAGTCACCGCCGCCCTTGAGGCTTCCATCGGGATTGACGGCCGAGGGATAGCGGTCGTTGGTGAACATGACCCCGTGGCCGACGAAGACCCCGTCCTCCAGCGTCACGCCTTCGCACAGGAAGCTGTGCGAGGAAATCTTGCAGCGCGCGCCGACCGAACAGCCCGCCTGTATCTCGACAAAGGTCCCGATCCGCGTTTCCTCGCCGACACTGCAGCCATACAGGTTCACGAGATCGGGGTGGTGGATCACAGCACCGCTGCCGATTGTGCAATCTTTTATTGCCAAGGAAACTCTCCGCTCTGCTGCGGCAGAATCTGGTGACCCATGCCTTCCCGAAGGATTGCTGCGAAGTCAGGGGCGGAAAACTGTCCGAATGGGCATTGCGCATCATCCGAATGCATCGCCGCCCCCGAACCATCTGGCCTTTTTGATCCGGCAGGCAGGGCAACGACGAAGGGCCGGGCCCCGGATGACCTTCCTCACCTATGGCGGGCCTTGCAGTGACCGCCTTATGATCCCTTTACCGCCCGGCCATGCGCGGCAATTCTGCACCCGGGCGATGCAACCGACGGAGGGATCATGCCGCAGAATGATGTCGTGATCGTGGGCGGGGGCATCCTGGGCCTGACCACCGCCTGGAGCCTGCTGCAGGCGAACCCCGACCTGCGCATCACCCTTCTTGAAAAGGAAAAGGGGCCGGGTCTTCACCAGTCGGGCCACAATTCCGGGGTGATCCATGCCGGGATCTATTATGCGCCGGGAAGCCTGAAGGCCACGCTTTGCAAGCAGGGCGCGGCCCGGACCGCGCTGTTCTGCGAACAGCATGGCATCCCCTTCGACACATGCGGCAAGCTGGTCGTCGCCACGGAACCGCATGAACTGCCCGCACTGGAAAACCTTGGCGAAAGATCACGGGCCAACGGCCTGGCCACGACCCTGATCGGGGGCGACGAGCTGACCGAGATGGAGCCGAACATCGTCGGGCTTCGCGCGCTTTTCAGCCCCGCCAGCGGCATCGTCAGCTATGCCCGGATCTGCGCGACGCTTCGCGATCTTCTGGCGGCGCAAGGGGTCGATTTCCGCTTCGGCGCCTTGGTCACGAGCCTGGACGAGCGTCCTGACGAGGTCGTCGTCGAAACCTCGGAAGGGGATTTCTCGGCCGGCTCGGCCGTTGCCTGCGCGGGGCTTCAGGCGGACCGCATCGCGGCCATGTCAGGCCTGGCCGATGATTTCAGGATCATCCCCTTCAGGGGCGAATACTATCGCCTGGCACCCCATCTGGACCAGGTTGTCCGCCACCTGATCTATCCGGTTCCCGAACCCTCGCTGCCATTCCTGGGGGTTCATCTGACCCGCATGATCGGCGGCTATGTCACGGTCGGCCCCAACGCGGTCTTCTCGCTGGGCCGCGAAACCTATGGCCGCAACTGGCCGGGTGCTGCCGACATCGCCGCCAGCCTTGCCTTTCCCGGTTTCTGGCGTCTGGCGCGGCGATACATGGGCGTCGGCATCCAGGAAATGCGCGGCAGCATGTCCCGCAAGGTCTATCTGGAACGGTGCCGCCGCTATTGTCCCATGCTGACGCTGGCGGATCTGCAGCCCTATCCTTCGGGATTGCGGGCGCAGGCGGTGGGTCGGGACGGCAGGATGATCGACGACTTCCTGATCCGCGAAACGGCACGGACCCTTCATGTCTGCAACGCACCCTCGCCTGCCGCGACATCGGCCTTTCCCATTGGCGACACGATCAGCGCGCGCCTTCTTGGCAAGATCGATGTGAAAGCGGCCCCTCGGGCGGCGGCGTCCTGAGCAGCGGAAGTTCGATCGGCCACAGGGCATAGGAGCGTCCACCCGCAAGCCGGACATCGCACCATTGCCGCATCATAAGGGGGAAAATGGTGGGCGACCCTGGAATCGAACCAGGCATGGGTCTCCCCGGCGGAGTTACAGTCCGCTGCCGCACCTTGCAGCACGTCGCCCGCCGAGCCATTCGGCGTGGGGGCGTCATTAGCGGGCGTGGCGGGGGGCGTCAAGCGGATTTCGGGCCCTTGCGTCCGGGGGGCCTTGCGCGCGATGAAGGGGGCCAGCCACAAGGATCCTGCGCATGGTCGAACGACCCGGAAAGCCCAAGAAACCCACCTGGGTGATCGACAAGGAACGCGCGCGCCGCGCCTCGGCCGCCGAGACGGTGTGGCTGTTCGGCCTGCACGCGGTCCGCGACGCCCTGGCCAATCCGGCACGGGAAAAGCTGCGGCTGGTCGTCACGCAGAACGCGGTGGACCGGCTGGGCGACCTGCACGGCATCACCCCCGAGATCACCGACCCCCGCGTCTTCGGCAAGGCCGTGCCCCTGGCCCCCGACAGCGTCCACCAGGGCGCCGCGCTCGAGGTGAAGCCGCTGAAATGGGGCGGGCTCAGCGATGTCGTGCTGCGCGAGGCCGCAGGCGAAAAGCGGCCGCTGCTGGTGGCCCTGGACCGCGTGACCGATCCCCACAACATCGGCGCGATCCTGCGCTCGGCCGAGGTTTTCGGGGCGCGGGCGGTGATTGCGCCGGCCCGCCATTCCGCACCCGAGACCGGCGCCCTTGCCAAGACCGCTTCGGGCGCTCTGGAACGCCAGCCCTATCTGCGCGTGCCGAACCTGGCCGAGGCGCTGAGCCAGTTGAAGGGCATGGGCTTCACCCTGATCGGCCTGGACGGGACCGGCACCAGCCCCCTGCCCGACCTGCTTGAAACCTTGCCCGGCCGCGCCGTCTGCCTGGTGCTGGGTGCCGAGGGGCCGGGGATGCGCGACCTGACCACGAAAAGCTGCGACCATGTCGCGCGGATTCCCTTTGCAGCCGACTTCGGATCCCTGAACGTGTCCAATGCGGCGGCGGTCGCGCTGTATGCAGCCAGCATGGCCTGAAAATCACATCCCTGCGACAATCCTTGCGACGGCGTTGAGAATCTTGGCCAGTGCTGCCAATTAAGGCTTCTGCTGCCGCCACAGACTGCCTGCCGATGAAAACACTGCTGATCTCTCTCATGCTGACCGCTGGTCCTGTCCTTCCTGCCCTGGGGCAGGACTGGGCCATGGACGGCTATGACGCCGTGGGATCCCTTGAAAGCGGGCGGCCCTTGCCGGGTCGGGGCGACATCTCGACGCTGTGGAAGGGCCAGGTCTGGCATTTCGCGTCCGAAGAGAACCGCAGCCGCTTCGAATCCGATCCGCGGCGTTTCGCCCCCGCATTCGGCGGGCTGTGCCCCGTGGCGCTGTCCGAAGGGCGGCGCGTGGCAGGGGATCCGAAACATTTTGCCGTGATCGGCAACAAGCTATATCTGGTAGGGTCCAGCCGGGCATTCCGCAAGCTGCAGGCGGCGCCGGGCGACATCATCGCCAAGGCCCAGGAAAGCTGGAAACGCTGAAGAATTTGCCCGCGTTTTTCCATCACAAGAATGCGATTATTCTGGAACTTTAAGGCGGTGTTGCCCATTTACCATTCGGAACATGACCTCGGAACCGTCATGTTCAGATCACTGTCCCTCGTTCCGCGACTTGCGCCCGGCCAGCATTCTGGACCGGGCGCCTTTTCTATGTAATGATCCCTACAACTTTTGGACGAGGAGGGGAGGCCCGTCATGGAAGTCGATTTTCAGGATGACGAGGATATTGCGCGGATTGTGCGCGGCGTGAAGGTGATTGCGGTTGTAGGCCTGTCGCCGAACGAGGCGCGGCCAAGCTGGGGGGTGGCGCGCTATCTCCAGGCCAATGGCTATCGGATCGTGCCCGTCAATCCCGGCCAGGCCGGCCATACGATCCTGGGCGAAAAGGTCTATGCCCGGCTGGCCGATATTCCTGCCACCGAAGGCGTCGAGATGGTTGACATCTTTCGCCGGTCCGAGGCCGTCGGGCCGATCGTGGACGAAGCCCTGGCACATCTGCCGCACCTGAAGTCGATCTGGATGCAATTGGGCGTCCAGAACGATGCCGCCGCCCGCAAGGCGGAACAGCGCGGCATCATCGTCATCCAGGACCGCTGCCCCAAGATCGAGTTTCCCCGCCATCTTTGAACGGAAAGGCCCCGGCATCGCCGGGGCCTTTCTTTGTCAGTTGGCCTCTGCCGTCTGCAGAAGGTCGGTGATGCGCCGCACCGCTGCGCGGCGGTTTTCCCGGACATCGCCGTCCTGCCTCACTTGCAGGAACTGCTCGCCATAGCCCTGGACCACCAGGTTTTCCGGCGGGACGTCGAAGTATTCGGACAGCGCGAGGGCGACCGATTCCGCGCGACGGTCCGACAAGGCCAGGTTGGCGGCATCCGCGCCCACGGTGTCGGTATGGCCCTCGATCAGGAACATCTCGCGCGGGTTTTCGGCGACCGATTCCGCGATGACATTGCCCAGCGTGGACAGCTGGCGCGCCTGGTCGGGCGTGATCGCGGCCGAGCCGGTCTCGAAGGTGATCGCGTCGATGGTCACCGGCGGCACCAGGGCGCGCACCTCGGGGATGCTGCGGACCTGGCCCAGGGTGAAGCGGCGGTCCAGGTCAACCTCGCGGCGGAGGGCTTCCCGAAGTGCAGATTCGTCCTGGTAAACGCCCGTGGAGGCAACCGGCGCGGGTGCGGGCAGCGTTGCCACGTCCACGGGTTCCACCGTCGCGGTGTCGTCGATCAGGCGGGTCTGGGTGCCGTCGGGCGATACCAGCGTGCGGCGCAGCACGCGCAGGTCGGCATCGCGGATGGTCACGACGCGGCTGCCGTCGCTGCGGGTCACGACCGTACGGGACGAACCATCGTCGAAGTTCTCGGTCGCGACGGTCGATCCCGGCTGGCGCAGCAGCGCGACCTCGTCCTTAATGACTTCCTGGCTGCCATCGGCGCGGGTCACGACGACCCGGTCCGGCGCGCTGAGCGTCACCTGCCGGTTGTTGTTCAGATAGGTGCCAACGGCGACCGCGCCCAGGCCCAGCAGCAATGCCTTGGCCAGGTCGTTGTCGTCATTGTCGTCTTCCTCGCGGGCAGCCTGTTCCTGCTGGGTCGCCTGTTCCTGTCCGGGTTCAAGCGCCTCGCGCAGGCTGGTGGCGAAATCCTCGCTGGATGAACGGCTGTTCTCCTCGGTGATCTCCTGCTCGACGACCTCGCCCTCTTGGTCATCGTCAAGCGCGGCAGCGGTGGCCGCGCCGGTTTCCTGCGCCGCCTGCTCGGCCGCCTCGGTCACCGGGGCATCGGCCTCGGGGGCATTGCCTTCACCTTCGGGGGCAGCGGCCTGTTCGGCGGGCTGGTCCTCGGTGGCCTCGTTTTCGGTGGACTGGTCCTCGGCGGCAGGCGTTTCATCCTGCTGCTCAAGCGCCTCGCGCAGCGCATCGTCGCCCTGTTCACCGGCAGGCGCATCGGTTTCGGCTTCGGCCTGGGCAGGTTCCTCGGCTGCGTCGGATGCCGGCGCTTCCTCGGCCTGCTGCTCGGCCTCGAGCGCGTCGCGCAGCGATCCTTCGCCTTCGGCCGTGTCTTCGGGTGCGGGTTCAGGGCGGTCGGCCTGCTGTTCGCGGGCTGCGGCAGCCGGGCGTTCCTGGTCCTGCTGGCGCGCAGCCTCGGCCGGGCGCTCGTCCGTCACGGCGTCAGCTTCGGCGGCGGCAGGGGCTTCCTCGGCCGCAGCCTCGGCTTCGGTGGTTTCCTCGGCCTCGGCCTCAGTCTCGGCGGGCGCGGCTTCGCGGCCCTCGGCCCGGGCCGGACGCTCGGCGTGCTGTTCCCGTTCGGCGGGGGCGGGACGCTCGGCCTGCTGCTCGCGCGCGGCCTCGGCAGGACGTTCCGACGATTCGGGCTGGGCCTCGGCCTCGGCAGAGGTTTCGGCGGGGGCTTCCTCAGAGGCTTCCTCAGACGTGGCCTCTGCGGCGGGCTCGGACGCAGCCTCAGCCGGCGCGGCCTCCTCGGCGGCTTCGGATGCCTGTTCCTCGGCTGCGGGCTCTTCGACCGGCTCCTCGGCGACTTCCTCTGCGGCGGCTTCCTCTGCCGGGGCTTCCTCGGCAGCCTCGGCGGGGGCGGCCTGTTCAGCCTGCGTTTCAGCCGGCTGTTCCTGCGCAGGCGGAACCGGCGGCTGTTCACCATCGGCCGGTGCCTGGGCCTGGGCCATCGGCGGCACCAGCAGCGACAGGCAGGCCGCTATGGCCGTGGTGTTGTTGATCATGCGACGCATGGGTGTTCCCTTCCCTTGAACGGGTTGATCTGTCGCGAAATCAACCGGCAATCCAAGACGCCGGTTCCCAACATGAGCGTGACTGCCGCGTGATCGGCGGAAAGTTCCGACGAAAAAGGGCGCGGTCATCCCGCGCCCTTCCCGTCAGTCAATTCTGCCGGGCTTACACGCCGTCGCCCACGAAGGCCTTTTCCACCACGAATTCGCGGGGTTCCGAGTTGGCGCCTTCGTGCAGGCCAAAGCCTTCCAGCACCGCCTTCACATCCACGTTAAAGGCCAGGCTGCCGCAGACCATCGCGCGGTCCGTTTCCGGGCTGATCGGCGGCAGGCCCAGGTCGGTGAAGACCTTGCCCGAGGTCAGGTTGTCCGTGATCCGGCCCATCAGCGGCGATTCCTCGCGCGTGGTGGTGGGGTAATAGACCAGGCGGTTGGCGAAATCCTCGCCATAGATCTCGCCCAGCAGGGGGTCGTGCTTCAGGTTTTCGACCAGTTCGCGGCCATAGGTCAGTTCCTCGGCGGTGCGGCAGGTGTGCATCATGATCACCTGCTCGTAACGCTCGTAGGTCTCGGGGTCGCGCATCAGCGATGCGAAGGGCGCGATGCCTGTGCCGGTGGCCAGGAACCACAGCCGCTTGCCCGGAAGCAGCGCATCAAGGACCAGCGTGCCCACCGGCTTGGGGCGCAGGATGATCTCGTCCCCCGGCTGGATATGCTGCAATTTCGAGGTCAGCGGCCCGTCCGGCACCTTGATGGAATAGAATTCCAGTTCCTCGTCCCAGTTGGGCGAGGCGATGGAATAGGCGCGCAGCAAGGGCTTGCCGTTGTCACCCAGCAGACCGATCATCACGAATTCGCCCGAACGAAAGCGCAGGGACGCGGGCCGCGTCACCCGGAAGGAAAACAGGCTGTCGGTCCAGTGCTTGACCGATGTCACGGTCTGCGCGTCGGGAAGGGTCTTGGCGGCGGTCTTGGCAGCTTCGGCCACGGGAATGTCCAGGGTCATGGGAAGTCCTGCATGTTCTAGTCGATGGGGCGGGGGGGCGAAAGCCCTAGCCCGCCAGATGGGCGCGGTGGTCGAAGGCCTTCCAGTCGGCCCGTGCGATCCACTGTTCGGCCGGCTGGCGCGCGGCGATGTCGGGGGCGACCTCGACCTCGTCGAAGCCAACGCGGCGGGCCATAGCATACTGGTCGGCGATCAGCCGGCCCGATGCGCGGAGGCGGCCCTTGAAGCCCAGTTCACGAAGCCGGCGGGCCAGCGAAAAGCCCCGCCCGTCGGTGAAGGACGGAAAGTCGATCGAGATCAGGGCGCGGTCCAGATACGCGGCCAGATCGGCCAGCGGCGTGTCGGGGGCCAGCGTCACCTCGGGCTCGTCCACCAGCGGATGGAAGCCGTCGTCGCGCGCGATGACGCGTTCGCTGTTCAACTGGTCGGTCATGCCGGAACCTTTCCGCGGACGATCTTGCCGCCAATGAAGTGGATGCCGCATTCGGTCTTGTCGCTGCCGCGCCAGCGTCCGGCGCGCGGATCCTCGCCCGGCTTCACGGGCGATGTGCAAGGCGCGCAACCGATCGAGGGATAGCCGCGCGCGACCAGCGGATGGCGCGGCAGGTTGTTCTCGACCATGTATTCCTGCACATCCTCGGCCCGCCAATGGGCCAGCGGATTGATGCGCAGGCGGGACGGCGGCTCGGGTTCGAAGAATTCAAGCGCCGCACGGTCGTTGTTCTGGAACCGCTTGCGGCCCGTGATCCAGGCGTCATAGCCCGACAGCGCGCCTTCCAGCGGCACCGTCTTGCGCAGGTCGCAGCAGGCATTGGCATCGAACTGATGCAGCGTCCCGTCGGGATCCTGGCGCGCGACCTGGGCCTGGTCGGCCCGGATCACCTGGACATTGGTCAGGCCCAGCCGGGCCGATACGTCCCGCTGGTATTCCAGCGTTTCGGGAAACAGCATCTGCGTGTCGATGAACAGCACCGGCAGGCCGGGCGCGACACGGCTGACCATGTGCAGCAGCACCACCGATTCCGCCCCAAAGGACGACACCAGTGCCACCCGCCCCAGGTCCGGGTCGCTGACGGCGCGGCGCAGAACCTCGGTCGCGGCATGATGACGATAGCGGTCGTTCAACCGCGCGGCGCGACTGTCCAGCGTGTCATCAAGCATGGGCAGGCTCGGGATAGAGCGCAGCCTTGAACGGGGCGGGACCAAGCCGGCGATAGGCGTCGATGAAGCGTTCGGACGCATCCGCGCGGACCTCGAGATAGGCACGCAGCAGGCGATCCACGGCGGGCACGACCTGGTCATAGGGGAAACCCGCACCCGCACGTTCGCCGATGGCGGGGATGTCATAGCCGTCGCCGCCCAGGGTGATCTGGTAGTTTTCCACTCCTGCCCGGTCCAGGCCCAGGATGCCGATATGGCCCAGGTGATGATGCCCGCAAGCGTTGATGCAGCCCGAGATGCGGATGTTCAGCTTGCCGATCTCATCCTCCAGGCCCGCATCCTTGAAATGCGTCGCGATCTCTTGGGCGATGGGGATAGACCGGGCGGTCGCGAGGGTGCAGTAATCCATACCTGGGCAGGCGATGATGTCGCTGGTCAGCCCGGCATTGGCCACCGCCAGGCCGGCCCCTTGCAGCGCCGCATAGACGGCAGGCAGGTCCGACTTGTGGACATGGGGCAGCACGACGTTCTGGTCATGGCTGATGCGCAGGTCGTCGTGGCCATATTGTTCCGCCAGATCGGCCAGCAGGCGCATCTGATCGGCGCCTGCATCGCCCGGCGTCTCGCCATGCGTCTTGAAGGTGACGATCACGCTGGCATAGCCATCGACCTTGTGGGCGTGCAGGTTGGTGTCCGTCCAGCTGCGGAAGGCGCCATTCCTGGCCCGTTCGGCCTCATAGCCGTCGGTCGGGCCGTTGCGGAAGGCAGGGGCGGCAAAGCGGTCGCGGAAGATCGCCAGGGCCTCGCGGTCGGCGCCGTGGAAGTCGCGGCGGCG
>JAPSIP010000332.1 GCA_031178645.1 Paracoccus sp. (in: a-proteobacteria)
CGCCCCCGAAGAAGGGGCGGCGGTCGTTTGATTTCAGGGGCTGAAGGATTCCCGACCCGCGCGGGATCGGAGTCACTCGTGCAGGGGGGTTGCCGACCGGGGAAACGGGCGGCTGAGGCCCCTGGCTGCGGCAAGGCCGAAGCGCCAGAGCAAATCCTGCGCCTTGCTGATGCCGATGCGCGTCCCCACAAGCAAATCGGGTACCGAAGAGGCAAGCGTGATCGTCAGGTCAGGCCCGTCCAGAGGCGCGCCGTCATCCTCGGGCCGGACGCCAAGCGCCTGGGTCAGGCGTCCGGGACCGTTGCAAAGCTGATCGCTGCCGCGCCGGGACCGCATGATCTCCACGCCCGCGTCTGGGGCGATCGCGCGGATCAGCGCGGCCTCGCCCGGCCGTCCCACGACATTCAGGCACAGATGGATGCCATAGCTGCGATAGACATAGGCGTGTCCCGCAGGCCCGAACATCGCGGCGTTCCGGGGCGTCGGGCCGCGAAAGCTGTGGGACGCCGGGTCGTCGCGGCCGTAGGCCTCGGTCTCGATGACGATGCCGCCCACGCCGCGCACCAGAAGACGCGCCCCGATCAGGCGGCGCGCCAGTCCGGGCGCATCAAGGCCCGCGATCTGTTGGGCAAACGGGACCGGGGTCACGCTGGCCCCGGTTTGCCAGGCAGGGCGGCCAGATCATGGGTCAGGGTGTTGACCTTGGCCGACAGCGCCCTGCGGTTCGCGTAAGTGGGTTTCTGAAGGGACACGAAGCCGCCCTTGGCCGCCTTGTATTTCACCAGCTCCTCGTACACGGCCTCGAAGGTGCCGTCCACCTTGGCCTTTTCCCATCACCATGGGATCGGGTTGCCGAAACGGTCCAGGAAAGCGCCGCTTTGCGCCGGTTCCAGCCGGTCGATCGTGGCCAGCAGGTCTGGCGCCGCATCCTGCGGCCGCTGCACCTGCAAGCCGGCCTTCGCGAAACCATCCGACAGGGGCGTCGCCACCGTGCCGGGGTGAAAGGCCACGCAGATCGCCTGGGGATGCGTGCGCCGCAGTTCCACCGCCGCCGTGCGCAGGATCTGGTTCAGCGCCGCCTTGGACGCGCGATAGGAATACCAACCCCCCAGCCTGTTGTCGGCAATGCTGCCCACCTTGGCCGACAAGGCGGCAAAGACGGACCGCCGGTCGCGGGGCAGCAATGGCAGGAAATGCCGCAGGATTAGCGCCGGGCCAATCGCGTTGACGGCAAAGGCCCGTGCCATCGCATCGGCGTCCAGGGCGCGGATGGTCTTTTCCGGCTGCATCCCGGGACCGTGCAGCACCCCGGTTGCGACCAGGATCAGCCCCGGCGCGCCAAGCCCCGCCACACGCCGCGCAGCCTGCGCGATGCTGTCCTCGTCCGTCAGGTCGATGTCCGGGCGCGACAGGCCGACCACGGTGCGGCCCGCCTTCTGCAACCGGTCCATCAGCGCCCCGCCGATGCCCCCCGATGCGCCGATCACGACCGCCATGCTGTCCATCGCACCCTCCCGCGTGAAAGCCGACCTGCCCCCTCAGGGCAGCAGCACGACCGAGCCTTGCGTGCGGCGGTTTTCCATATCCTCTTGCGCCTGCGCGGCTTGGGCCAGCGGATAGGTCGTGACCTGCGGCGGGGCCAAGGTGCCGTCGGCCATGGCCGCGAACAGCCGCTGGGCCGCCGCCCGGTATTCCGCTGGGTCCGCCGTGTAATGCGCGATCGACGGGCGCGTCAGGAACAACGACCCCTTGGCCCCCAGCGACGACACCGCCAGCGGCGGCACCGGGCCAGAGCTTTCGCCGAAGCTGACAAGGATGCCGCGCGGGGCAAGGCTGTCCAGCGACGCCGAGAAGGTATCGGCCCCCACGGAATCATAGGCGACCCGCACCCCTGCGCCGCCGGTGATCTGCTTCACGCGGGCAGCGATGTCTTCGGAGCCCGACACGATCACATCGGCGCAACCGTTGCGGCGGGCGGCCTCGGCCTTGGCCTCGGAACCCACGGTGCCGATCACCTCGGCGCCGATGGCTTTCAGCCATTGGCAGGCTATGGAGCCGACGCCGCCCGCCGCCGTGTGGAACAGCACCCGGTCGCCCCGCCTGACCGTCACGCAACGGTGGATCAGGTATTCCGCCGTCAGGCCCTTGAAGATCATCGCCGCCATCGTCTTGTCGTCGATGCCCTCCGGCACCCGAAGGGCGCGGGCGGCGGGCAGGTTGCGCGCCAGGGCATAGGCGCCGGGCGGCCCGCCTACATAGG
>JAPSIP010000333.1:0-533 GCA_031178645.1 Paracoccus sp. (in: a-proteobacteria)
ACATCGCGGGCGGCGTGACCCGGATGAAACTTGTGCATCAGGGCTAGCACCGCCCGGCCCGCCACACCTTCGGGGCCGGCGGGCTGCATCCCGATGGTTCATCACTTCATGGAGACGATCATGTCCCTGTCCGTTCTTGCCTGGCTTTGCCTGGCCGCCTATGCGCTCCACGCTCTCGAAGAGTTCCAGATGGACTGGCGCGATTGGGCGCAGGACATCCTGAAGCTGCCGGTCAGTGGCCAGACTTCTATGTCACCAATGCCGCCGTGCTTGTGCTTGGCGCCGTGCAGGCGCAGGTGGCACCGGCCCTGCCTGCCGTTCCGCTGGTTTTTGCGTCCTTGATGCTGATCAACGCGGTCTTCTTCCACATCCTCCCCACCATCGTCACGCGCGTCTATTCCCCCGGCACGGCGACGGCGGTGCTGCTGACCCGCACGGGCACCCCGTCGGCGAACGGCGCGGGCACCAGGTGGGCGAAGGGCGGCCTCAGCACCGCGGTCAGCACCACCCGCGCGCTCGCCCCGTCCGGGCTG
>JAPSIP010000333.1:543-2253 GCA_031178645.1 Paracoccus sp. (in: a-proteobacteria)
CCTCGAGGCCTTCCGCAAGGCAACGGCAACAGGTTCCGCCGGATTGGGAACCTGTCTGGCGGCCCTGGCCGGAGGCACGCTGCTGATGCCCTTTCCCGTCGTGATGCTGAAGATCCGGCACCGCGATGCCACGGCTGCGGCCAACGCATGATGCATGGTCGAAGCACAAAGAAGCCGGACTTAACAGCCGGGCCGATCCTGACCTGCGCTGACTTGGCGGGACCGGAGGCGGCAGGAAAACGGTTTACCTGCCGCCCCTCAAGATGTTTCCAGGCGCGCCCGCAGTTCGCTGCGCGGGCTGTGCCGATCAGCTCCTATTCCTGTTCCTGCTGATCGGCCAGCAGGTCCGCCAAGGCGGTCACAAGCGTTTCGCGGCAGGCTGTGGCGTCCTGGGCACGGGCTTCGTCAACCGATGCGCGAAGCTGCTGGACGCGGGCTCCGGCCTCGGCAGGCGCGGCATGGCCGGGGGCCTGTTCGGGTTCGGGATCCTCGGCGGCTTCCATCCCGGTCTCGTCCTCGCCAGGCGCCTCGGTGTCGGTCATGGCGCGCGCCTCGCGGGCGCCTGCGACCCCTTGGCCGCCTGATGACGCGGCAATGGATTCGCGCGAGGCACGGTCAAGCACCTCGTCCATCAACTCCAGATGGGGACCGCAATCTGCGGCGGCCGGACCTGCAAGGGCCAGGAAGGCGGCAGCCAAGGCTGGGGAAAAGGCTTTCATCGTCATGCTCCTAGCTGCGCAACTGATCGGCCACGGGCAGGGCGCGGATGCGCTTGCCGGTAGCGGCGAAGATGGCGTTGGTGATGGCGGGCGTCACGGGCGGCAGGCCGGGTTCGCCGACACCGCCCATGGGTTGCCCGTAATCCCCGCCACCGACCAGGTGGACGTGGATTTCGCGCGGGGAACTGTCCATGCGCGGGACCAGATAGCTGTCGAAATTGTCCTGCTGTGCACGCCCGTTGGCAAAGGTGATTTGCGACATCAGGGCCTGGCCTACGCCCATGATCACCGCCCCTTCCATCTGTGACCGGATCCGGTCCGGGTTTACATGGGGGCCGCAATCGACCGCGATATGGACGCGGGGGATAAGGACGTTGCCGTCAGTGACCTCGGTCTCGGCCACGACCGCGACATAGGTGACGAAGCTGTAATGCGCGGCCAGACCCAGCCCGCTGCCCTCGGGCATCTCGCGGCCCCAGCCTGCGGCATCGGTCGCGGTTTCGATCACCCGGCGCAACCGGCCGGTGTCGATGGGATACCGGGTCGGATCCTCGCCATAGTTCCAGACGTCGCCCTGTTCGGTCGGGTCGATCCTGCGGGCCGGTCCGATCACCTCCAGCAGATAGTCGCGGTGGTCGCGGCCTGCTTCGTGCGCCAGTTCGGCGATAAAGGACTGGATCGCGAAGGCATGGGGGATGTTCGACACGGACCGATACCAGCCGATCCGGGTATGGGCCTGCGCCTGCGGGTTCTCGGCCCGGACATTGGGGATGTCCAGCGGCATGTTGGTCAGGCCCATGCCCAGCTCGAACGGCAGCTTCTGCTTGGGATCAGGCGCGAAGATCGACCCGATCGTGGGCGCGGCCGTGCGGTGCAGCCAGGCAGTGGGGCGGCCGCTGTCATCCAGGCCCGCCTGCAGATGCTCGACCGAGACGGTGTGGAAATAGCTGTGGTGCAGGTCATCCTCGCGCGTCCAGACCACCTTGACGGG
>JAPSIP010000334.1:0-1324 GCA_031178645.1 Paracoccus sp. (in: a-proteobacteria)
TATCGGCTATGACGCGACGGCGGCGTCGCTGCATGTGGGGCATCTGCTGAACATCATGATGCTGCGGTGGTTCCAGAAGACCGGCAACCGGCCGATCACGCTGATGGGCGGGGGCACGACCAAGGTGGGCGACCCGTCCTTCCGGTCCGAGGAACGCCCGCTGCTGGACGAAGCCGCGATCCAGTCGAACATCGACGGGATGCAGCAGGTCTTCGCGCGCTACCTGTCCTATGACGACGATGCCGCGCTGATGCTGAACAACGCCGAATGGCTGGACGGGCTGAACTACCTGGAGTTCCTGCGCGACATCGGGCGGCATTTCAGCGTCAACCGGATGCTGTCCTTTGAATCGGTGAAGTCCCGGCTGGACCGCGAACAGTCGCTGTCCTTCCTGGAATTCAACTACATGATCCTGCAGGCGTATGATTTCCTAGAATTGCACCGCCGCTATGGCTGCCAGCTTCAGATGGGCGGGTCGGACCAGTGGGGCAACATCGTCAACGGGATCGACCTGACGCGCCGGGTGGACGATGCGGTGATCTGGGGCCTGACCTCGGCGCCGTCTGGCTGAACGGGGCGATGCTGTCGCCTTATGAATTCTGGCAGTTCTGGCGCAATACGACCGATGCCGATGTCGGCCGCTTCCTGAAGCTTTACACCGAACTGCCGGTCGAGGAATGCGACCGCCTGGGCGCCCTGCAAGGGTCCGAGATCAACGAGGCCAAGGTTCTGCTGGCCAATGAGGTGACGGCCATGCTCCACGGCCCGGACGCCGCCGCAAGCGCCCAGGCAACCGCCCGCGAGGTCTTCGAACAAGGCGGCGCAGGCGGCGACCTGGAGGTCGCGTCGATCGGCGCGGACGCCTTGGTGGGGGGCATGACGGTTGCGCAACTGCTGGTGCAGACCGGGATCACCGCCTCGGGGAAGGAAGCCAAGCGGCTGATCGCCGAGGGTGGGCTGCGGCTGAACAACGAACCCGTGTCCGACCCGCAGATGGCGGTGGATGCGGCGCTGATCGGCGGCGGGCTTAAGGTGTCGGTGGGCAAGAAGAAGCACCGGATGGTCCAGATCGGCTGATGCAGCGGCTGCATGGCTGCCCTGCATCGCGGCGCTGCGGCGTTGCGCCGCTGGACAGTTCGCGCCGCCATACCTATCTGACGGATCGGGAGGAACACTCCGACCCGAAAGACAGGACAATGGCAGACAACACCGCTCAACCCCTCAGCATCACCGCCCGCAAGCTTGCGGCGCAGGCCGATGCCGTGCTGGACCAGATGTTCGGCTATTTCACGCGCGAGGAAGCGCCCCGCGTGATCGAAACCCG
>JAPSIP010000334.1:1334-2234 GCA_031178645.1 Paracoccus sp. (in: a-proteobacteria)
ACCCGCCGCGCCGCCTGAAGCTAAGGCCAGACCAGCAGGATTTCCCGGGGGCGTTCGCGCCCCCTTTGCATGTCCGGGCCTTATCGCGCCACTGCGCGCGGAAAGCCGTTCGCGCGCAACCGGTTCAACGCTGTGACCAGTGCCTGCCGATCCGCGAATGGACCCGCCAAGATCGCCTTGCCGGTCTTGTCCCCCACCTTCTGATCGCGCTGCGCCGTGCGAAACCCCTGTTGCGACAGGGTCCGTAGCGCCGCCATGGCATTGGCGGCATCAGCGAAAGTCCCAATTTCCACATAGCGCGCATTGGCGGGAATTACTTCGACCGAGGAAGGCGGCGCAGCCTTTGACACCGCTGGCTTGCGCGCCACGACCGGTTCCTTGGCGGCGGCTGTTCCCGTCTTTGCAACTGACGCTGGATCAACCTTTCTGCTTGCCGTCGGCACAGGCTTGGGCTTCGGCGTCTCGGGCGCGGGTCGTGGCTCGGTTGCGGCAACGGTGACCGGCTTTAGTTCGGGCGCGGTCATGCCGGGACACAGCCCTTGCGTGACATCGCCGCCGATGACCGGGACAGGTCCATCAGAAGGCCGATAACCCAGGCTTTCGCACAGGCCCTTGGGCGCTGGACCGGCCAACATGCTGCGCATCCGTCTTTCGACTGCAAGCTGGTCCTGCACCTGCGCGTCAAGCACAGCCTGTGCCGGATCCGGCGGCACCTCCGACAGGGGCGCCGCAGGCTGGCCGGCCGCCAGGTCGCCGGCACGCAGACCTTCGGCCAGCATGTCGGCCAAGGCCTCCTCGGGCGAGGGAATCGCAGCGGCGGCTGCCCCCGTGTCGGCGCCCTTGCTGGGGGGGAAGCCGCAGATCGGCGCGCCAGCCTTGTCCAGGCGCGGCACCCAGGCC
>JAPSIP010000038.1 GCA_031178645.1 Paracoccus sp. (in: a-proteobacteria)
CGGGCCAGCAACTCGTCCCGCAGCACAAGCGGTGCCGCATCCCGGACGATCACCTTCAGCGACGGATAGGACTGGTGAATCCGCCGCATCACGTAAGGCATGATATAAGGCCCGATGGTCGGGGTCGAACCCAGCCGGATGGTGCCGCTGGTGCCGCCGCGCGCCTCTTGCGCCAGGCTCGCTAGGGCCTCGGCCTCGTCCAGGATCTTGCGGGCCTGGGCCAGCACGGCACGCCCCTGCGGGGTCAGCACGGCCCCCCGTTGGCCGCGCTCGACCAGTTCAAGGGCCAATGCGGTTTCCAACCCCAGGATCTGCTGGCTCAGCGAGGATTGGCTGACTCCCATCCGCTCGGCCGCCTTGCGATAATGGCGCGTTTCGGCAAGGGCGATGAAATAAGCCAGTTGCTTCAGGGTCAAAGAGGCCGTCATGGCAGAATGCCTTTCTGCGACGCAAGGACAAGCCAGCCCAGCTTAGCCTAACACGCGCATCATTTGATCGGAATAACCGATCTTGTTTTCAAGAAAGTCTGCCTTCTTCTGTTCTTCCGGATGGCCATATCGAAGGGGTGCGGTGCCGGAGGGTGCCGTTTGCCCAAGCGATCACAAGGAGGAAACAATGAAGACCAGTTCCACGATCAGGTCATTCTCGATCAGCGTCAAGCTTGTCGCCCTGCGCCGCCGACATCAGGTCATCAAGGCCATGATCGCCGAGGAACTGCGCCGCCCCGCGCCGTGCAGCCTGATCCTTCAGCGCCTCAAGCGCCAGCGGCTTGCCATCAAGGACCAGATCGCGCGCTTTGACGGGCTGCTGCGCAGCCTTGGCACCGACAACAGGCAGCGCCAGACGGCATGAGGAGGAAACGATGCTTTTACGCTATCTGTACATGCAGACCGGGCTGAACCATTTCCACAGCACCGATCTGGCGGACATGCGCCGGGCCCTTCTTGACGAGGATCAGGACGGCCCCGATGGCGGCAGCGCTGACGTCACTCTGGGGTCGGTGCCGCCCCGGCGCCAGCCGCCCGCCCGGATCGCCCGGCGCCGGATTCGGCATTGACCAGCCAAGGGCGCAGGGTCCGGGTTCGGAACCCTGGGCCCATGCGGCATCGTCGGCCTTGCAACGGCACGTTCTTCAGCGACTACGAGGCAATGGCCCTGAAGCCGGCCTCGGCCATCAGGCGGTCGGAATGGGTTTCGACCTCCGCCTCCAACCGGGGAATGAAGCCTTCGGCCGGAACTTCGGCGGGAACGATCGGCAGGAACTCGACCACGGCGCGGCCTGGGCGAATGCCCCAGCCCTTGCGCGGCCAGAACAGCCCGGTATTGACCGCCACCGGCACCACCGGCAGCCCGCTGCCCGCGCGGATCGTGCTGACGCCATGCTTGTAGGGGCGGCGCTCGCCCGGCTTGGTCCGGGTGCCCTCGGGATAGATGATCAACTGCCCCAGCCCCTCGCCCGCGATCCGGCGGTTGATCTCGGTCGAGATGGCGCGCATGGCGTCGCGCCCACGATTGCGGTCGATGGGAATGCAGCCGACCTTCCAGGCATACCAGCCCATGATCGGCACGCGCATGACCTCGCGCTTCATGATGAAGGCGCGGCGGGGAACGGCATGGGCGATGACAAGGATGTCCAGGAAACACTGGTGCTTGGCTGCGATGATGCAGTCACCGGTCGGGGGCGTGCCGCGCACCTCGCACGTGACGCCCATATGCAGCCGCGCGGCCCAGAGCATGTATCCGATCCAGCGGGTCGCCACCCGATTGGCCCCGGCGCGGCCGTCGCGCAACAGCGCGGGAATGCCCAGCAGCCCGATCGCCAGCGTCGCGAAACCGACGTGGACATAGTAAAGCCCGTTCTGCACATATTGCCACGGGCTCAGCGGGCCGGGAACGGGCGAAGTCGCCCGATCCCTCATCTCACCGCCCCCAGCATCTTCAGGGCCGCCCAGCGGGTCGCCAGAAAGCCCACGACGCCCGCCACGACCGGGATCAGCAAGGGCAGCAGCCAGCCCCAGCCCTGGAAGCCCAGTCCGGTCAGGAAACCGCCTGCCGCCTCCATGCCCGGCAGCAGGGCGATGCCCGCCATGCCGCACAGGGTGCCGACGGTCGCGCCAATCGCCGCGCGCTTGGTGAAGCGGCGCACGAAGGCGGTGGCGATGGTGATGTCGCGCGCCCCGATCAGGCGCAGCACGCGGATCACCTGCCCGTTGGCGGCCAGGGCCGCCTTGGCCGCCAGCGTGATCATGGATGCCGAGGCCGCCGCGATCAGCAGCAGCGACACGATGCCAAGCGCCCGCAGCCGGTTCGCCGCCGTCACCAGCGGGCGGCGCCATTCGGTATGGTCGTCCAGGACCGCCGCCGGCACCTCGGCCTCGAGCCGCAGGCGCAGGCCCTGGGCATCGAAATCCTCGCCCGTGATGGGCAGGTCGATCAGCGAGGGCACCGGCAGCGCGTCCACCGGCATGTCCGGGCCGAACCACGGGGCCAGCAGGCCCGCCACCTCATTCGCCGGAAGCAGGCGGGGCTGGCCCGCGCCGGGCGTGGTGGACAGGACCTGCATTGCCGCCTGGGTCGCCGCATCCTGGTCGCCCTCAGGCGCGCTGACGCGCACGGTGACGGATCCGGCCAGTTCGCTGGACCAGCGGTCGGCCAGACGTCCCGTGGCAAGAGCCAGGGCCAGGGCAAAGACCGCCAGAAAGGCCATCGCCCCGGCCGAGAACAGCGTCAGTTGCGCGGTAAAGCCCGTGGGCGGCACGATCCGGTCGCCCGATCCGCCGTCGCGCATCAGGCCCTGCCACAGCGCCTTCAGGTTCAGCGCGCGAAATTCAGCCCGTTTCAAAGATCAGCCCCCGCCAGATGCAATGTTCCGTTGGCGATCCGCAACACGCGGGCCGCGACCTGCGCCTTGGCCGCGCGGATCAGGTTCATGTCATGGGTCGCGACCAGCACGGTCTTGCCGGACTTGTTCAGCTCGATCAGCAACTGCATCAGCCGGACCGACATGTCCCAGTCGAGGTTGCCCGTCGGCTCGTCCGCCAGCACAAGGTCGGGCGACAGGATCACCGCACGGGCCAGGGCCGCCCGCTGCCGTTCGCCACCCGACAGAGACGGCGGCATGGCGCGGGCGTGATGCGTCAGGCCCACCCAGCCCAGCAGGTCGCGCAGCGCGTCCATGTCCACGGGCTGGCCGGCCACCGACAGCGGCAGGGCGACGTTTTCGGCCACCGGCAGGTGGTCCAGGAACTGCGTGTCCTGGTGCACCACCCCAACCCGGCGCCGCAGATCCGCGATCCCGTCGCGCGTCAGTTGCCGCACATCGTCGCCAAAGGCCGTCATCTGCCCGGAGGACGGCAGCAGGTCCGCATAGCACAGCCGCAGAAGCGTCGTCTTGCCCGACCCGGATGGCCCGGTCAGGAAATGGAACATGCCCGGCTGCAAGCTCAGCGTCATGTCCGACAGCAACTCGGGCCCGCCGTGATAGCCGAAGCCGACATCCCGCATCTCGATCAAGCGCAACCCCCCGTTTCTTCGGTGCCGTTCCTTCGGTGCCTGTCTTGGAACCCGGCCCCGCGCTTGATAGAACAGCCAAAAGGCGAATGCGAGGGCCGGCATGGCGGAAATACGGTTGATCTGTCCCGGTTGCGCGGCGGAATATCGCGTCCCCGACAGCGCTGTTCCCGCTGGCGGGCGCGAGGTGGAGTGCAGCGCCTGCGGCCATGTCTGGCACGCGACACCCGCGCCCGAAGCCGACCGGCTGGACCTGGCGGCGTTCCAGGCGCTGCCCGCGGCCCAGCCTGCCGCGGACCTGCCCCGGCCCGCCCGCAAGCTGCCCGAGAACGTCCTAGACATCCTGCGCGACGAGGTCGAGCACGAGCGCCGCGCCCGCGCCGCCGAGGAGGACCAGCCGGATGCGGACCCTGCCGCCCAGGCGGATCCTGCACCGGACGCCGCCCCTGGTCCGGACATCGCCCCTGATCCGGCATCGCGCCCCACGTCCGATCCGGAATGGCCAGCGACGACCATCACCCGCCATTTCGACGCAAGGCCGGCGGCTGCCCAGAACAGCGATCCCGAATCCGCGCCACGCCTTCCCCGCCATCCTGTTCCCCTGAAGGCCGAGGTCGCGGTTGCCCCCCGGCAGACCCCGCCGGAACGCCGCACCCCGCAGCCCGCGGTGCGGCCGCAACCGGCACGGCCAATCAAGACGGCCACGGGCGGCTATGTCATGGGCTTCGCGCTTGCCATCATGGTTCTGGCAGGACTCCTTGCGGCCTATCTTCTGGCGCCGGGGATCGAGGATCAGGGCGGTGTCGGGGAAACCCTTGGCCGGCTGCGCGCGGGCATCGACGGGGCGCGGCTGTGGCTGCAGGACAGCCTGTCGGGGATGATGCGCTGATCAGAAGCGGTCCAGCAACCGCCCCAGATAATCGCGTTCGTCCTGCGGACGCTCCGCCTCGCCGCTGCGGCGCCGGATTTCGTCCAGCAGATCGCGGGCACGCTGCGCCGGATCCACGCCTTCGGCCAGGGGATCGCCGCCGGCGATGACATGGCCGTTGCCGTCGCGCTGACGGCCCAACGGATCAAGCGCCGGGCGTTGCCCCGCTGTCTGTCCTTCCCCTGCGCGGTCGCCGCCGCCGGGCTGCTGGCCTTCCTGGCCTTGCTGCTGTCCCTGCTGGCCTTGTTGCCCCTGCTGGGCCATCATGTCGCCCAGGGCGCGCATCCCTTCGCGCATGGACTGGATCGCATCGGCCTGCCGCTGCAGCGCGCCGCCCATGTCGCCCTCGCGCAGCGCCTGCTCGGCCTCTTCCATCGCGCGGCCGGCCTCGTCCAGCTGGCGCCGCGCCTCGTCGCCGCCGGGCGATCCCTGGCCGGGCAACAGGCCCTGCTGCTGGCCCAGTTCCTCGCGCAGTTGCTGCTGGCGGTCTGCGAGTCCCTGCGCATTGTCAGAGGGCTGGCCCATCTGCCCTTGGCCGAACTGTTCCTGCATGTCGCGGAAGGCCTCGTCCGACAGTTGCTGCTGCTCGCGCAGCGTGTCGGCCAGGCGGTTCATCGGCTGGTTGCCGCTGCTGCCTTCCTGGCCTTCGCCCTGGCCCTGGGACTGGCGGACCTGCAGGTTCTCCATCATGCGGTTGAACTGCTCCAGCAACTCCTGGGCCTCGGCCATGCGGCCCTCGTTCATCAGCCGCTGGATCTCGTCCATCATCTGCTGGATCTGGTCGCCGGTAATCTGCTGGCCCTGCTGTTCCCCGGTAAACCGTTCCGAGGGATCCTGCTGCTGCCCCTGCTGGGCCAGCATCTCGGTATATGCATCCGTGGCGGCCTTCAACTCGTCCATCAGCCGCTGGATTTCGTCGGGGCTGGCGCCGTTGCGGATCGCCTCGGACAGCTTTTCCTGCGCCTGGCGCATCTGTTCCAGGGCATCGGAAAGCCCGCCATCCTCCAACTGGACGGCCGCCTGCCACAGCGCCTCGGCCAGATCGTCGCGGGCCTTGTCGGTCAGGGAGTCGCCTTCCAGCAGCGTTACGGCGCCGCGCAATTCAAGATACAGGGGCTGTTCCACGAACCCCTGCGGCTGCCATGTCACCGCGCGCAGGATTTCGGCGCTGCGTCCCGCATTGTCGCGAGACCACAGCAGGTCGCGCCGCATCTCGATCAGGGCAGCAGCCAGCGGGTTGAAAAAGCGCCGCCCGGGCAGGACAGTCTGCATCGGCTGCGCCTCGCCCACCTGCTCGATCCCGTCCACCGCCCGCAGGCTGACGCTGACCGGCAGGTTCGCCCAAGGGTGGCGGGACAGATCCTCGGTCAACTGGCCCTGCACCGCGCGCCGGTCGCCGCGCGGCAAGGGCAGCGCCAGTTCCACGGCCGGACGGGGTTCCGGGTCGATGGCAAGGCCAAAGCGGCGATCGACTGCGGGCAGGTCAAGCGCGATCACCGCCTGCCCCGTGACCACGCCATGATCGTCCTGCGCACTGAAATCCTGCACCATGCGTCCGTCAGCACGGCGCACCGGCGCGGCGCCCGCCTGGATCACGGGGGCATTGTCCGCCAGCACGGTGACGTCGAAACGGCGTCCTGCCACTTCGATGGCCCCCGACAGTTCGGCCCGAAAGCCCGGCGCCTGCGGATCCTCGCCAAGCGCGGGACCGATATCCTGCGTGACAGACGCACCCTGCCCATACAGGCGGAAGGTCACCTCGCTACCCTTGGGCAGTTCCAGCACCTGCCCCTCGGCCAGGGCATTCAGATAGATCGTCGGGCGGCGGGTATAGGCGGGCGGTTCGGCCCAGCCTTCCCAACTGGGGCCGGTCGACACGGCATCGGGCGTTACCGGGCGCGACACGGTCGCGGCAATCGCCGCAATCCCCTGCCCCATCTGGCTTGCACCGCCAAAGATCAGCGCCATGACAAGGGCCACCAGCCCCGCCAGCCGCAGCGCAAAGGGATCGCGCCGCGTCAGGCCCGCATCGGGGGGAACCGCCCGCGCCCTCGACGCCCGCGCCCGCATCTGCGCCAGGTGCGCCTGCCACAAGGCGCCCTCGCCGCCGATCGCCGCGCTGTCGGTCAATGCGGCCAAAGGACGGCCCGGCAGGGTCCGGTCCAGCCGGCCCATCGCATCGGCCATGCGCACCCGGCGAAAGCGCATCCCACCCCGGATCGCCACCCAGATCAGCAGCAAGACCACCGCCCCGGCCAGCCAGGGCAGCACCGGCAGCGGCACAACCGCCACCACGCCCAGCGAGAAAGCGGCAAAGACCAACGCCAGCACGGTGGCCAGCGGCCAGAAAGCGCGGGCCGCCTGTTCCCAGACCATGCCCCAGCGGGTCAGGTGCAGGGCACGGGCGACCGGCCCCCTCTTCTGTGTAAAAATATCCTCGGGGGTCCGGGGGCCGACAGCCCCCGGCTGCAACGTCACATCGGGGTGCCGCGTCAAAGCCATTCCGGGATGCTATCCCGGGCCAGCATTTCCTCAAACGTCGGCCTTGCCCTGATGACGGCGAAGTGATCGCCGCTCACCAGAACCTCGGGCACCAGGGGCCGGGAATTGTATTCCGACGCCATAACCGCGCCATAAGCCCCAGCCGATCGGAAGGCGATGAGGTCGCCCGCCGCCATCTGCGGCAGTTCCGCACCCTTCTGGAAGGTGTCGCCCGATTCGCAGACCGGACCCACAACGTCGAAGGGCCGCACGGGCGCGCCCAGGGCAGGCTCGACCAGCGGGACGATGTCGTGATGCGCGCCATACATGGCCGGGCGCAGCAGGTCGTTCATCGCCGCGTCCACGATCAGGAAGTCGCGCCCCTCTCCCTCTTTCACATAGATCACCTGCGACAGCAGCACCCCAGCATTGCCGACGATGTTGCGCCCCGGCTCGATCTCGATCTCGCAGCCCAGATCGCCCACTGCGTCCCGGATCACCTGGCCATATTCGATGGGCAGGGGCGGCGCGTTGTTGTCGCGGCGATAGGGAATGCCCAGGCCGCCGCCTAGATCCAGGCGCGTGATCGCGTGGCCATCGGCGCGCAGCGCGCGGGTCAGGTCGGCGACCTTGGCATAGGCCGCACGATAGGGATCCAGATCGGTCAACTGGCTGCCGATATGCACGTCCACGCCCACGATCTGCAGTCCGGGCATAGCGGCGGCCTCGGCATAAACCTCGCGCGCGCGGGCGATGGGGATGCCGAACTTGTTCTCGGACTTGCCGGTCGCGATCTTCTCGTGCGTTTTCGCATCCACGTCGGGGTTCACGCGCACCGCCACCGGAACCGTCGCGCCCATGCTGGCCGCAAGGGCCGACAGCGCGCGCATCTCGGGTTCGGATTCCAGGTTGAACTGGCGGATGCCGCCTTCGATGGCCATGCGCATCTCGGCCAGGGTCTTGCCCACGCCGGAAAAGACAATGCGGTCGCCGGGTACGCCTGCGGCCTTGGCGCGCGCGTATTCGCCGCCCGAGACGACATCCATTCCTGCGCCGAGATCGCCCAGCAGCTTCAGCACGGCCAAGTTGCTGTTGGCCTTTACGGCGAAGCAGACCAGGTGGTCGGTCCAGTCAAGCGCCTGGCGGAACAGCCCGAAATGCCGCGTCAGGGTTGCCGCCGAATAGACATAGACGGGCGTGCCAACCTCGGCCGCGATGCGCGACAGGGGCACGTCTTCGGCGCAAAGCTGGCCGCCCTGGTAGTTGAAGTGATCCACCTACAGCTCCGTGATCACGCCCATCGTGGCGTGGCCGGAAATCGAGACATTGGATTGGGGCGCGGTCTTGGGCGCCGTCGGACGCTCGGGCGGGCCGTCCACACCACAGGCCGCCAAGGCTGCCACCGCCAGAATTGCAATCCATTTCATGCCAGTTTCTCCTTCCAGCGGGTGATCTGCGCGCGCACCTGATCGGGCGCCGTGCCGCCATAGCTTTGCCGCGAGGCGACGGAATTGTGAACGCCCAAGACGCCAAAGACTTCATTTGTAATCCCAGCGTGGACCGATTGCATGTCGTCCAGCGTCAGATCGGGCAGGTCGCAGGCCTTGCGTTCAGCCAGGGCCACCAGCGACCCGGTGACGTGATGCGCGTCGCGGAACGGCAGGCCCAGTTCGCGCACCAGCCAGTCGGCCAGATCCGTCGCGGTGGAAAACCCGGCCGAGGCCGCAGCCTCCATCCGGTCGCGGTTGGCGGTCAGGTCGGACAGCATCCCCGCCATCGCGGCCAGGGCCAGCATCAGGCTGTCGGCGGCATCGAAGACCTGTTCCTTGTCCTCTTGCATGTCCTTGGAATAGGCCAGCGGCAGGCCCTTCATCACCGTGAACAGCGCGACCGTCGCCCCCAGGATGCGCCCGATCTTGGCGCGGATCAGCTCAGCCGCATCCGGGTTGCGCTTCTGCGGCATGATGCTGGACCCGGTCGACCACTTGTCCGACATCGACACGAAGCGGAACTGGGCGGACGACCAGATCACCAACTCCTCGGCCAGGCGCGACAGGTGGACGGCGCAGATCGACGCCGCCGACAGGAATTCCAGCGCAAAGTCCCGGTCGGACACGGCATCCAGGCTGTTGGCCATGGGCGCATCAAACCCAAGCGCCTGCGCGGTCGCGTGGCGGTCGATGGGATAGCCCGTCCCGGCCAGCGCTGCCGCGCCGAGGGGCGATTCGTTCATCCGCTTCCGGGCGTCCTGGAACCGCGACAGGTCGCGGCCGAACATTTCCACATAGGCCATCATGTGATGGCCCCAGGTCACCGGCTGGGCGGTCTGCAGATGGGTAAAGCCCGGCATCACCCAATCCGCGCCTGCCTCGGCCTGGCCCAAGGCCGCGCGGATCAGCGCCTGCAGCGCCTCGATGGCCGCGTCGCACTGGTCGCGCACCCACAGGCGAAAATCCGTCGCCACCTGGTCATTGCGCGACCGGCCTGTGTGCAGGCGGCCTGCAGGCTCTCCGATGATCTCCTTCAGCCGCGCCTCGACATTCATGTGAATGTCCTCCAACTCGGTGCGGAAAGGGAAATCGCCCCCTTCGATCTCTGACAAGACGGTGAGCAGGCCTTCCCTGATCGCCTCGGCATCGCTAGTGCTGATGATGCCTTGTGCAGCCAGCATGGCGGCATGGGCACGGCTGCCCCGGATGTCCTGGGCGTAGAGCCGCCGGTCGAACCCGATCGAGGCGTTGATCGCCTCCATGATCGCGTCCGGCCTTGCGGCGAAGCGCCCGCCCCACATGCTGTTGGCGGAATCCTGTTGCGGCCGGTCGGTCATAGGCGCGTCCTTCGGAGGTCTTCATGCTGCGTTCCGCCC
>JAPSIP010000335.1 GCA_031178645.1 Paracoccus sp. (in: a-proteobacteria)
GGGGCCGGACGACCGCCAGTCGGGCCGCGTCGCGGGCGACCTGATGGGATATCTGGTCGGTCAGGCTGGGGGCGACACGCTGGTGCTGATCGGCCGCTTCGACATGCCCGGCCATGGCGCGCGCAGCGGCGGCTTCATCGACGTTCTGGCCGAACGCCATCCGGCCGTGCGAGTCGCAGACGTCTTGGAAACGCACGAGGACAAGGCCACCGCAGCCGCCATGGCGCTGCGCGCGGCGCGCACGAACCCCGACCTGCGCGGCATCTATCTGTGCACCACCGGCTGTTCGGAACTGGTCGCGGCGCTGGCGCCCATCCGCCGGACCCGCCCCATTTCCATCGTGGTCCACGAACAGACCCCCGAACGCCGCCTGATGCTAAAGGCCCGCAAGGTGCAGGCGATCATCGACCAGCACCCCGTGCTGGAGGCCCGCCTGGCGGTCGAGATCATGGCCCGGCTGATCGGCCGCCTTGAGGGAGAGGCCTGCTCCATCGCAACCGAGATCCAGATCCTCATGCCCGAAAGCGTCTGAGGGTTTCCCCTCAACCCCGCGCTTGTCCCCTGTCCCGACGTGCCTAGCGTGGCCCCAAGGATGGAGGGATCATGGCGGACATCGGCTTTGGGGTGATCGGCGGGGCTATATGGGCAAGGCCTATGCCATTGCGCTGTCGCAGGTTTCGACTGTGTACGAGATGCCGGGGCGCGCGATCAGGCGCGTCATCGCGACATCGGACGCGGCAGGGGCGCAGAGTCGCGCGCGGGATTTCGGCTTTGAACGCGGCACAGGCGACTGGCGCGATCTGCTGGTGGCGGATGACGTGCAGGCGGTCGGCATCGCCTCACCCACCTTCCTGCACGCCGAAATGGCCTTGGCGGCCCTGCAGGCGGGCAAGCATGTGATCTACGAAAAGCCCCTGGGCCGCACCGCGCGCGAAGCCGCGCAGATGGCAAAGGCCGCGCGGGCCAGCGGTCGCGTCACCATGGCCGGCTTCAACTATATCAAGAACCCCGCAACCCAGCTTGCCCGCGAAATCGTCGAGGGCGGAGAGATCGGCGAGGTGATCCATTTCAGCGCCACCCATGTCGAGGATTACCTGATGGACCCGACGCTGCCCCATGACTGGCGGCAGGTCGCGGCCAATGTCGGGCGGGCGGGCGCGCTTGGCGATATCGCCAGCCATGCAATCAATCTGGCGCATTTCCTGTGTGGCCCGCTGGCCGAGGTCGTGGGGATGCGCCAGACCGTCCACGCGCAACGTCCCGCAGCAGATGGCATGGCCGAGGTGGAAAACGACGACCAGGCCCAGTTCCTGATGCGCTTTGCATCGGGCGTTCCGGGCAGCATTGCGGCCAGCCGCATCCATGCGGGGCGCAAGATGGGCCTGACCTACGAGGTTGTGGGCACCAAGGGCACGGTGCGGTTCGATCAGGAACGGATGGCGGAGCTGCAATTCTATGACGCCGGCGACCGCCGGGCGCGGCAGGGATTCCGCACGATCCTGGCCGCGCCGGGTCATGGCGACTATGGCCGCTTCTGCACCGGCGCGGGCCATGGCTTCGGCTATAACGACATGATCGTGGTCGAAATGGCCGAATTCATCCGGGCCATTTGGCAAAGCTCCGCCGCTTGGCCAGTCTTCGCCGCCGCCGTCCATACCGCCGCCGTCGTCGATGCGGTGCTGGCATCCTGCGACGAGGGCGGCTGGATCGACGTCAAGACAATCGAATCGGAGGCTTGGGCATGACGCGCCTTGCCGTTTTCGGGGCAGGCCGCATCGGCGCCGTCCATGCGATGAACGCCACTGCCATTCCCGGTGTCGAGGTCGTGCATCTTGTCGATCCGGTCGCCGACTGCGACGCGCTTGCCGCGCGCATCGGGGCCCGCCGGTCGGACGCCCATGACGCGCTGTCCGGCGACCTGGACGGCATCGTCATCTGTTCATCCACCGACAGCCATGCGGGATTGCTGCTGGCGGCGGCCGAACGGGGGCTTGCGGTGTTCTGCGAAAAGCCGATCTCGCTCGACTGGCCAACGGTCGCGCGCGTGACCGACTCGGTCGAGGCATCCGGCATCCGCTACATGCTGGGCTTTCAGCGCCGCTATGATCCGAACTTCCGCGCGGTGCGGGACCGCATCGCATCCGGCAAATCCGGGCGGCTGGAACAGCTGGTGATGCATACCCGCGACCCCGGACCGCCGCCCATCGACTATGTCCGCC
>JAPSIP010000336.1 GCA_031178645.1 Paracoccus sp. (in: a-proteobacteria)
GCGGAAGATGACGCGTTCCGAAAAGCCCGGCGCCACCCGAAATCCGATGCGCTTGGACAGCGATTGCAGCGCCCCGCCGACCTTGCGCTTGTTGTGCATCTGCTGCGTGCCCAGGCGGTTGCGCAGCACCAGCCAGTCGATCGGCCCCGCCCCGGCCTGCCCGCGCATCTGCCGGGCGGACCAGACCATCTCGGCATAGATCGAGGGGCCGAGGATCTTTCCCTCGGGCGACAGCCGCGCCAGCAGGTCGAAATCCACAAAGCTGTCGTTCATCGGCGTGATCAGCGTGTCGGCCAGCGTATGGGCCATCTGGCTTAGCTTGGTGTGGGAACCGGGGCAGTCCAGCAGGATGAAATCGCAGGTCTTTTCCAGTTCGGTCAGGGCGGGCGTCAGGGGGTCGCTGCCCTCGCCCATCGTGCCGATCACGGGCATGGGCAGGTCCAGCCCCTCTCGCGCGGCGAAATGGGCGCGGTTTTCCAGGTAGCGACCAAAGCTGCGTTGGCGCACGTCCAGATCCAAGCCGCCGACGCGGTGGCCCATGCGGACAAGCGCCGTCGCCACATGCATCGAGGTGGTGGACTTGCCCGACCCGCCCTTTTCGTTGCCCACGACGATGATATGCGCCACCAAGCCGCCCCTTGCCGTCCCTTCATCCGGGGCGGACACTAGCGGTGGGGCCGCGCGAAAGAAAGCGGGCCGTCGCAATCATTGCGGCAGTGATGCGCCAAGGACGCGGGTCAGGTTGCCCGCACTGGCCCGCGCGCCGGTTCGTCCGATTTCAGCAGCAGCGCCAGGGCGCCCAGGATCGCCAGGATCCCCGGCAGCAGGATCGGGCCGGGCAGGCCCTGGCCAAGCGCGGCCTCGGACAGGATCACCCAGATCGGCGTCAGATAGGTATAGGCCATGACCTTGGCGGCGGGCAGCCGCATCGCCGCGTATTGGACCAGCAGGGTCGAAAAGGCACTGGCGAAGATCGCGACATAGAAGATCGTGATCCAGACGATCGCCGGAAGTTGCCCCCAGCCGGTCGAGGTCAGCGCGCCCCAGCCCCAGGCGGCCGTCAGCAGCCCCCCCGCGACCAGCGTCCCCAGGCTGGAGATCAGCGGCCCCTCGTTCCGGCTCAGCTTGCGGACCAGGGCCGCGTAAAGGGCGTGCAGCGCGCAGCCGATGAAATAGATCGCCTCGCCCCGCCCGATCTCCATCCGCATCAGCGCTGCCGGGTCGCCGCGAAAGATCACCCACAGCGCCCCCGCCCCGCCCAGGGCCAGGGCAAGCGCCAGATGCCCCGTCATCCGCTGGCGCAGCAGCAGCCAGCCAAAGCCCGCCGCCATGATAGGCGTCAGCGTGAAGACGGCGCTTGCCGCGACGGCGGAGGCGGTCTTCAGCCCTTCGAACATCAGCACGAAATATCCGGCAAAGGCGCCGCCCAGCAGAAGGTATCGCCAAGGCGCCTCGATCAGCGCCCGCGGCCTGCCCCGGCCCGGCATCAGGATGGCGATCCCGGCCAGCACCCCTGCGGCGATAATGAAGCGCGCGACCGTGATCGCCGCCGGGTCGATCAGGTTCGCGGCGCGGACGCCCAGGGAAAACGACCCCGCCACAAGGGCCGAGAACAGCAGCATCGCCGCATGGCCGCGCAGGGCGTCGGATCGGGTCACTGGGAATTCGGCACTTGGCGGCCCAGCATGTAGAATTCGTCATTGGCGCGGAAATCGCCCGCATTGGCCATCCGGTTCGACATGCCGAAGAAGGCCGCGATGGCACCGATGTCCCAGATTTCATCGGGATCGAAGCCCGCATCTTGCAACGCCTGGTGGTCCGCATCCCCAATCTGATGGGCCGCAACCGTGACCTTTTCGGCATAGGCCAGCATGGCGCGCTGACGGTCCGTCAGGTCCGCCTTGCGCCAGTTGATCGCCACCTGGTCCGCGATCAGCGGGTTCTTGGCCCGGATGCGCAGGATCGCGCCATGCGCCACCACGCAATACTGGCAGTTGTTGATGCCGCTGACGGCCACCACGATCATCTCTCGTTCGGCCTTGGTCAGGCCGGTGTCCTTGTCCATCAGCGCCTGGTGATAGGCGAAGAAGGCGCGAAACTCCTCGGGCCTGTGCGCCAGGGCCAGGAAGACGTTGGGCACGAAGCCCGATTTCTCGGCCACCTTGGCGATGGCGTCCTGCATGTCCTGGGGCAGCGTCGAAAGTTC
>JAPSIP010000337.1 GCA_031178645.1 Paracoccus sp. (in: a-proteobacteria)
CCAAGGCGCGTCGTTCTTCGGGGCGGGCCTCGGCCTGTTCGCGGGCGGTGTCGGGGCCGATCAGGTCGAACTTTTCCCGCAGCTCGATGTCGCGGCCCGCCCACCAGCCCAGGAAGGTCGGCAGGTCATGGGTGGACAGGCAGGCCAAAGCTTTCTCGGGGTAATGCGGGGGCGGCAGGAAGCCCCCATCCTCGTCGCGTTCGAAGAACAGGATGCGATAGGACAGGATCTTCGCCGCCTCCATCATCTCGCGGAAGCCGGGCGGGACATTGCCCAGATCCTCGCCGATGACGATCGTGCCGTTGTCCTGCGAGGCGCGGGCAAGCGCGGTCAGCATGTCGTCCAGCGGATAGCGGGCATAAGCGCCCGCATCTGGGCCCACGCCCTCGGGGATCAGGAACAACTGCCAGATGCCCATTGCGTGGTCGATCCGCACCGCGCCGGCCTGGGCCATGACCCCCGCCATCAGCGCGCCAAAGGGCGCCGCGCGCGACGCGGCCATCGCCGCAGGCGACAAGGGGGCCAGCCCCCAGTCCTGCCCCAACTCGTTGAAGTAATCGGGCGGCGCGCCGATCCGCACATCCGCCAGCACGTCCGGCTGTCCCCAGCTTCCCGACCCGTCCCCGGCCTCGCCGACCGCGACGTCCAGATAAAGCCCGATCCCCATGCCCGCGGCCTTGCAGGCATCCCGGACCTGTCCAAGCTGGCGGTCGGTCTGCTCCTGCAGCCAGCGATAGAAGGCGATCTCGGCCGCATGGTCCTGCGCGAAGGCGGTGACATGGGCACCTTTCGGATCCTGCCAGGATTCGGGCCAACTGGCCCAGCCTGCGCCTTGGCCTTCCGCAACCATATGGGCCGAGACCGCATCGAACAGCGCGTGCCGGTCCAGATCCGCCCCGCCCCTGCGCCGGAAATCGGCCGAGGCCTCGGGGCAGCCTGCCTTTTCCCAAAGCGCCCGGAGCGCCTCCAGCTTGATAGCCGCGACGCCGGGATAATCGACCAGGTCCGTCTGACGCAGACGCGCTATGGCATCGGCATCCGCCATCGCCGGATCAAAGCCGTCAATCCGGTCAATGGCCAGGTAAAGCGGGTTCAGGAAACGCCGGTTCGAGGGCGAGAAGGGGCTGCACCGGGCGGGATCGGCCAGAAACATCGCGTGGAGCGGGTTGAGGCCGATGAAATTCGCCCCCATGCCCCCCAGGACCGCCGCCAGATCCTGAAGATCGGCAAAATCACCGATGCCCCAGTTGCGATCCGACCGCAGCTGGTAAAGTTGCACCGCGACGCCCCAGGATCGTTCCGCTTCGGGAAGATGACAATGCAGGTCGGCAGGCGCCTCGAGTTTCTGCGGCCGCATGGCCGGGCCGTCGCCGAAGGCTGCGACAAGTTTCTCCAACGTGGCATCGGGCACGCGGTGGGCGGTGCCGCCCATGCCTTCATATTCAGGCTGGATGCCCAGTTCCTGTGCCTTCGCCTTGATATCGTCCATGACTGCCCCCTGCCGTTGTTGAATGAACAGCCCGGCATGGGGATTGTTCCGACCGTTCCCCTTGTCCCGTGCCCTTGGCGGAAAGGACAGGTTTCCCTTCGCGTCAAGCTGGGACATAACGCACATATCAGCCAGGCGGCATCGTAGTGCGTTTTTTTATTTGGTTTCGCCGCCCGGCTGATAAATCTTTTCCTGCATGTCCAGATCACACACGCACGACGGGCACCGCCCGATCATGCGGCAACAAGCAATGCGCGAGTCGCACGACCGGTCGCCCTACGACAGCCGCAGCCTGTGCCGCGTGACCAGCAAGATTTCGGTCTCCTGGACCTCGCGCGTCCTTCGGCCGGCGTCCCATGACAGTTTAGTCGCGCACAGTGCCGCGATCCGGTCCAGGTCGCGCCGCGACAGGTGGCCCGTGACGGCCAGGGGCGTGCGCCGCATCACCAGGTCGGCCAGGTGCTGCACGTTTTCGTGCCGCACCAGCCAGTCCAGTTCGGGGACCGAATAGTCGGCATCGGCCAGCATCTCGGGCGCGGCGCCCTCGACCGTCAGGATCGCCTGGGCTGTGGTGCCATAGCGGGCCAGCAGCCGTGCAGCGCGGGCAGGGCTTGTGCCAACGGCGGGCGCGGCGCTTTCGGCCCAGGCTTCGGGATCGGCGGGATAGTCGCGCCCGCCGCCGATCGGCGCCAGCTTTGTGTCGAAGCGCCGGGC
>JAPSIP010000039.1 GCA_031178645.1 Paracoccus sp. (in: a-proteobacteria)
GGCGCGTCCGCGTCGAGACCGCGATCAGCGATCTCGAGGTCGAGAACCGCGAGGTTCCGGGCCATATGTGGCATTTCAAATACCCGCTGGCGGGCGGCGAGACCTATGAATATGTCGAACGCGACGCGGACGGCAACGTCACGCTGCGCGAGACGCGGGACTATATCTCCATCGCCACGACGCGCCCCGAAACCATGCTGGGCGACGGCGCGGTGGCGGTGCATCCGGACGACGCGCGCTATGCCCCCATCGTCGGCAAGCTGTGCGAGATCCCGGTGGGGCCGCGCGAACACCGCCGCCTGATCCCCATCATCACCGACGAATATCCCGATCCGAACTTCGGGTCAGGTGCGGTCAAGATTACCGGCGCGCATGACTTCAACGACTATGGCGTGGCGCAGCGCAACGGCATCCCGCTTTATGCGCTGATGGATACCAAAGGCGCGATGCGGCAGGACGGGCTGTCCTATGCCGAAAGCGCCGAGGTCGCCTCTCGCGCCGCGCGGGGCGAGGACGTGGGCGACGTGTCCAACGTCAACCTGGTGCCCGAGGATCTGCGCGGCCTGGACCGGCTGGAGGCGCGCAAGCGCGTCATCGCGCAGATCAATGCCGAAGGCCTGGCCGTCACCTATCTGCACAAGGAAATCGACGAGGATACCGGGTCGGAACACCTGGAACGCCGCCCGGTCGTGGACAGCAAGCCGATCATGCAGCCCTTCGGCGACCGGTCGGGCGTGGTGATCGAACCTATGCTGACCGACCAGTGGTTCGTGGACACGGCCCGTATCGTCGGCCCCGCGCTTGACGCCGTGCGCTCGGGCCGGACCGAGATCCTGCCGGAACAGCACAAGAAGGTCTACTTCAACTGGCTGGAAAACATCGAGCCCTGGACCATCTCCCGCCAGCTTTGGTGGGGGCATCAGATCCCGGTCTGGTATGGACAGAGGCTGCTTTCCCTTTCAACGAAAAATGGCGCCATCAAAGATGCGACGGTTTGGGCGCCAGAAGATCGTTACGAAACCGGCAGTATTGTTCGCGCTGACATAACTTTTTGCGCGACTGATGCGGCGGGTGCAGCCGAGCTTGCGCGCGGATATGTACAACGGTTCAACGAGTCAGGTATTGATGAGATCATCGAAGTCGAAGATTTCACCGCAGCATACGCTCTTGCTGAGCATAGCGGAGGTCGCAAGTACGGCATCTGGCGCGACCCGGACGTGTTGGACACCTGGTTCTCCTCGGGCCTCTGGCCCATCGGGACGCTGGGCTGGCCCAACGGCACGCCGGAACTGCGCCGGTATTTCCCGACCGACGTGCTGGTCACCGGCTTCGACATCATCTTCTTCTGGGTCGCCCGGATGATGATGATGCAGCTTGAGGTCGTGGGTGACGTGCCCTTCCGCACCGTCTATGTCCACGGCCTCGTGCGCGACGAAAAGGGCGCGAAGATGTCGAAGTCGAAAGGCAACGTCATCGACCCGCTGTCGCTGATCGACGAATACGGCGCCGATGCGCTGCGCATGACGCTGACCGGCATGGCCGCCATGGGCCGCGACCCGAAACTGGGGCCGAAGCATGTCGAGGGCGCGCGGAACTTCGTCACCAAGATCTGGAACGCCACCCGCTTTGCGGAAATGAACGCCGTAGCGGGCGGCGGCGCCCTGCCCCAGCCCAGCCACACCGTGAACCGCTGGATCATCGGCGAGGTCGCGCGCATCCGCCTGGCCACCGACGAGGCGCTTGCGACATACCGCTTCAACGACGCCGCGAACGGGCTTTACGCCTTTGTCTGGGGCAAGGTCTGCGACTGGTATGTCGAATTCGCCAAGCCCCTGTTCGATGGCGAGCACGCGGCCGAGACCCGCGCGACGATGGGCTGGGTGCTGGACCAGTGCTATCTGATGCTGCACCCGATCATGCCCTTCGTGACCGAGGAACTGTGGTCCCTGACCGGCGACCGGTCGAAGATGCTGGTCCATGGCGACTGGCCGACCTATGGCGCGGAACTGATCAACACGGATGCCGATCGCCAGATGAACTGGGTGATTGCGCTGATCGAGGCGGTTCGGTCCGCCCGCGCCCAGATGGGCGTGCCCGCCGGCGCCAAGCTGGATCTGGTCGTGACCGAGGCCGACGCGCCCGCCCGCGCGGCGCTTGCCGCCAATGCCCCGCTGATCGAGCGGCTGGCCCGCGTGAATGCGCCCATGGACGGTGCGGCGGGCAAGGGCATGATCGCGGTCTCGGTCCCCGGGGCAAGCTTTGCCTTGCCCATCGGCGACGTGATCGACGTGGCGGCGGAAACCGCGCGGCTGCAGAAGGCCGTTGGCAAGGCCGAGAAGGACGCCGACGGCTTGCGCAAGCGCCTGGGCAATCCCCGGTTCGTCGAGAATGCCGAGCCCGAGGTAATCGAGGAAACCCGCGAAAAGCTTGCAGCCCTTGAAGACGACCTGACGCGACTGAAGGCGGCCCTGGCGCAGCTGGCCGCTATGTAAGCCTTTTAGGGCGAGGGCACCTGCGGCGATCGCGGGTGCCTCCGGCGGGGGTATTTGGGCAACGAAGAAGCGTCAGAGCGTCCTGAGCACGCATGGCAAGGCCTCGGCCAGGATGTCCAACTCGGCCTGGGGCGCACAACTGATCCGGATGCAGCGGTTCAGGGGCGCCACGCCCGGCATCCGGATGAACACGCCTTCGGCCGCAAGCGCGACCACCAGGCTGCGGGCGAAGGCGCCGTCGCGGCCGGTATCGACGGCCACGAAATTGGTGGCCGAGGGCAGCGCCGTCATGCCGTTTTCCATGGCGATGGCGCCGATCCGGGCGCGTGCGGTCGCGACCTGCGCGACGGTCTGCGCCAGCCAGTCCTGGTCCTGCAAGGCCGCAAGCGCGCCTGCCTGCCCGATGCGATTGACGCCGAAATGGTTGCGCACCCGGTCGAATGCCGCGATCAGGTCGGGGTGACCCAGGGCATAGCCCACCCGCGCACCCGCCATCCCGTAGGCCTTGGAAAAGGTCCGCATCCGGATCACGCGCGGATCGTCGGCTGCAATGGCGGGAATGGCGTCGGCCGGGGCGAACTCGGCATAGGCCTCGTCCAGGATCAGCAGCGTGCCTTCGGGCAAGTCGTCCAGCATCGCCCGGATCACCGCGCCCTTGTGCCAGCTTCCCATCGGGTTGTCGGGATTGGCCAGATAAACCAGCCGCGCGCCCACCTGCCGGGCGCGGTCCAACAGGGCCTGCGGATCCTCGGCATCGTTGCGGTATGGCACCTTGTCCAGGCTGCCGCCAAAGCCCGCGACGTGGAAGTTGAAGGTCGGATAGGCCCCGTCCGAGGTCACGACGACATCGCCCGGCGCGACCGTCAGGCGCACCAGCAAGCCCAGAAGCCCGTCGATCCCCTCTCCCGCCACGATATTTTCGGGGCGGACGTCGTGATGGGCTGCCAGGGCCTGGGTCAGGTCATGATTAGTCGGATCGCCGTATTTCCAGACCTCTCCCGCCGCCGCCTGCATCGCGGCAATGGCGCGGGGGCTGGGGCCGAAGCCGTTTTCGTTGGCGCCAAGGCGGGCGGCGAAGGGGCGGCACGCCTGCCGTTCCAGCGTCTCGGGTCCGACAAAGGGAACGGTGGCGGGCAGGCCCGCCGGGATCGGGGCAAGGCGGATCATCAGAAGGCGCGGAAGGTCATGGTGGTCAGCGTGCGGCTGATATGGGGGATGTCGAACAGCTTGTCCGACAGGAAGCGGCCCACATCCTCGTCTTCCGGGATATAGACCTTGGCGATCAGGTCGTAATCGCCCGAGGTCGAGTAAAGCTCGCTCACGACTTCCCGGTCATAGATGGCCTCGGCGACCTGATAGGTCTTGCCGGGCTCGCAGCGGAACTGGACGAAGACGGGTCGCATGGGTGGCCTCCTTTGCAATCGGGCGCAGGTTAGACCGCGGCGGCGGGACGGGTCCAGACCCCGCGCGCGTGTCCCCGCCAGAACCGCGCCAGCAGCAGCGCCGCCGCCACCGTCAACCCGACGCAAAGGCCCACCCACAGCCCGGCGGGCCCATAGCCCAGCGGGAAGGCCAGCCCCCAGGCGACCGGCATCCCCACCACCCAATAGCTGAAGCCCGCGATCCACATCGGAACCCGCGTGTCATGGACGCCCCGCAGGAAGCCCAGGGCCAGCACCTGCATCGCGTCGGCAAGCTGGAACAGGGCCGCGAAGAACAGCAGGCCCGCGCCGATGCGGATGATGGCCCCGGCCTGCGGGTCGGCCGGGTCCAGATACAGCCGCACCAGCGGCACGGCGGCGGTCAGGAACAGCATGATGGTCAGGCAGGCAAAGGCCAGCGACATCCAAGTAACGGTCATGGCCGCGTCGCGCATGAAGACGGGGTCGTTGCGCCCCTTGGCCTGACCCACCCGGATGGTCGCGGCATTGGACAGGCCCAGATGCGCCATGAAGGCAATCGAGGTGATCTGCAGCGCGATCCCGTGGGCCGCCAGTTGCTGCGTGCCGATCCATCCCATCATGATGTTCGACCCGACGAACAGACCGCCCTCGGCCACCATGGTCAGGCCGATGGGCAGCCCGATTGAGGCCACGCGGCGCAGCGCCGACCAGTCTGGACGCCACAGCCGCTGGAACAGGTTGTACTTGCGCGCCATCGGCAGCCAGGTCGCATAGGCCACCAGCAGGAACAATTGCAGCCACTGCACCGTCAGGCTGGCAATGGCCGCGCCCGCGACGCCCAGTTCCGGCGCCCCCAGGTTGCCGAAGATCAAGACCCAGTTCAGCGCGACGTTCACCGGCAGGCCCGCCAGCGTCACCCACATAACCACCTGCGTCCGCTCCATCGCGGCGAGATAAGAGTTCAGCGCAATGCGCAGATAGTCCTGCGCATAGGCCGCGACGACCGGGGACTGCCCAAGCGCCGACAGGATCGGTTCGGAAAACCACATCAGGGGCATGACCGCCAGCCCGAAGCCGCTGGACAGCCACAGGGCCATGCGTGTTTCGCGGCGTACCTCGGTCTCGTCGCCGCGGGCGATGGCGGTGGCGATCAGGCCCAGGACGCCGGTGCCGAAACCCATGCCCAGGAAGAACAGGATATGGAAAAAGGACGTGGCGATGACCAGCCCAGCCAAGGCCTCGACTCCGTACCAGCCGACCATCACGGTATCGCCGACGCCGATGGCCATGCGCGCCAGATGGCTGCCGATCAGCGGCAGGCCCAGCGACAGGGTCGCGGCGATATGGGGAAGATAGCGGGACATGGCTTCCGCCATACTGCGGCGGCGGCCACTGCACAATCTGCAAAAGCGGCAGATCAAATTTCGGCTTTCCTTGAAAACCCGCGCCGGCCTTTAGCCGTCGTCGCGCGACAGGGTCACGACGCGCAGCCGGCGGACGGTCTTCTGGATGCGGCCGCGCACCTCGTCGGGTTCGGTGGCGACGGCCTGGATCAGCGCCCGCATGTCGCCGCGCGCGGTGTTCAACTGGTCGATCAGCGACATGACCATCGCCAGCGAATCGTCGGGCAGGTCATAAACCTCGGACAGGTCGCAGAGCAGTTGCAGCCGCGCCAGATCGGCCTCGCTGAAGGCGTGGCCTTGCGGGGTGACAACGGGGCTTACCACATGGGCTGCCACAAAGGCGTGCAGGCGGGCGGGGTCCAGGCCCTCAAGGGTCGCGATGACTTCGGTTTCGGAAAAATGGCGGGCCATGCTATTTCCCTCCGGCGTTCATCCCGGCGCGCGGATCATAGGCATGGTCCTTGCGCCAGGTTTCCATGAACCGCGCCAGATCCTCGTCCACCCTGGGCGGCATCACGATCTTAAGTTCCACCTGCTGATCGCCGCCATTGATCCCCCGGCCGCGCAGGCGCAGCTTCTGCCCCGTCGTGGCGCCCTTCGGGACGGTCAGGTTCACCGGGCCATCGATGGTGGGGACGGAAATCTTGCCGCCCAGCACAGCCTCGTCCAGAGTAATCGGCAGGGTCAGGAAGATGTCGTCGCCTTCGCGCCGGAAATCGGGATGGGGGGCCACGGTGACGGCCAGATAGGCATCGCCCGCCCCGCCCTGGCCCAGGCCCTGCCCGCCCTTGCCCTTCAGCCGGATGGTCTGGCCGTCGCGCACGCCCTTGGGGATCGTCACATCGAGGTCGCCGCCCTCGGGCAGGGTGACGCGGGTCTTGCCGCCCCTGGCGGCGGTCAGGAAATCCACCTGGAGCGAGAAACGGTAATCCTGTCCGCGCACATGGAAGTTGCGCGGATCCTCGGCCCCGCCCCGGTTGAAACCACCAAAGCCGCGCCGCCCGAACAGGTCCGAAAAGACATCCGACAGGTCCGGGTCGGATTCGAAGCCGTAGCTGCGGGCATAGGGGTTGCCCGCGGCCTCGGCATGGTCGCGCCAGGGGCGGCGCTGCGCGCGTTCCTGCCCTTGGGCGTCGATTTCCCCGGCGTCAAAGCGGCGGCGCTGTTCGGGATCCTTCAGCAGGTCATAGGCTGCGGACGCCGCCTTGAAGCGCGCCGTGGCCGCCGGATCGGGGTTCAGGTCGGGATGGTCCGACTTGGCGATCCGGCGATAAGCCTTCTTGATCTCGGCATCCGAGGCCGCTTTCGTCAGCCCCAGGGCTTCATACGGATCGCCCGCCATCACCTGTCCCCCGTTTCGTCGCCTGTGTTCAAGAAGATAGGCGGTGGCCCCGTTTCATCAATAGGGCAGCGGATACTGCTTGTGCAGCCGGTCGATGGCCTTGCGCAGATCGTCGGGCAAGGGCTTGCCCAGGCCCGCGATCAGGTGGTCGAGCTGGTCCATCCGCGTGGCGCCGATGATCGGCACCACCTTGAAGGGCCGCGTCAACTGCCAGGCGATCGCCATGTGGATCGTGTCCCAGCCATGTTCGGCTGCCAGGGCGTGATAAGCCTCGGTCGCGGCAATGGCCTGCGGGGTCTTGCGCCCGCCCAGGTTGCCCGGCCCGCCCGTGGCCTTGTCGACGGCCGCGCGGCTGCCATCCGGCATCGCGCCGCCCGAATACTTGCCCGACAACAGGCCCGCTGCCAGCGGGGAATAAGACAGAAGCGTCACATCCTCGTTCACCGCGACCTCGGCCAGATCGGTGTCGTACAGGCGATAAAGCAGCGAATATTCGTTCTGGATCGATGCCATGCGCGGGCCGCCGATCTGGTCGGCCACATCGCACCAGCGGGCCAGGCCCCAGGCGGATTCGTTCGACAGGCCGACGGCGCGGATCTTGCCGGCCTTGCGGGCATCCTCCAGGGCGTGTAGCACATCGGCCATGTGATCCAGCGTCTGCTGCTTCGACTGCTTGGAGGGATCATAGGTCCAGTTCTGGCGGAAGGCATAGCTGCCGCGCACCGGCCAGTGCATCTGGTAAAGGTCGATCCGATCCGTCTGCAGCCGCTTCAGCGAGGCGTTGATGGCCGCAGCAACAATGGCCCCGTCATAGGGCGCGCTGTCACGGACCATCTGGCTGGGGCCGGTGATCTTGGTGGCGATTTCCACCCGGTCGCGGTTGCCGGTCCGCGCAATCCAGTTGCCGACGATGGTTTCGGTCAGCCCGATGGTTTCGCGCCGGACGGGGTTCACGGGATACATCTCGGCCGTGTCCAGGAAGGTGATCCCTTCGTCCAGGGCGCGGTCGATCTGGGCATGGCCGTCCGCCTCGGCCGTCTGGTTGCCGAAGGTCATGGTCCCCAGGCAGACTTCGCTGACCTCGACATCGCTGCCGCCCAGTTTCACGCGCTTCATGATGGTCCCTTTCCTTGTGTCGCGCGCACGTTAGCGATAGCGCGCGGCGACGCAAGCGGGTCAGGCGCGGGCATAGCCTTCGGAGGCGGCGATCAACTGGCGGGTATAGTCCTGCCGCGCGGTGCCTTGTCGCAGGGCCTGGACATCCATCACCTCGACGATGCGGCCGCCCTGCATCACGGCCAGCCGGTCGCACATGTGGCCCACCACCGCCAGGTCATGGCTGACCATCACATAGGTCAGGCCGTGTTCAGCGCGCAGGTCGGCCAGCAGGTTCAGGATTTCCGCCTGCACGCTGACATCAAGCGCACTGGTCGGTTCGTCCAGCAGCAGCAGGCGCGGTTCGGCCGCAAGGGCGCGGGCGATGGCCACCCGCTGGCGCTGCCCGCCCGACAACTGGTGCGGATAGCGGAAGCGGAAGCCGCTGCCCAGCCCCACGTCGGACAACAGCCGCGTGATGCGGCGGTCGATGTCGTCCATGCCCTGCAGGCGCAGGGTTTCCGACAGGACCGCATCGACCGAATGGCGAGGATGCAGGCTGGCATACGGATCCTGGAAGACCATCTGCACGGTCTTGTAGAAGGCCCGGTCGCGGCGTCGTGCGCTCACTGCTTGTCCCGCGACTTCGATCGTGCCGGACCAGGTGTCGATCAGCCCGGCAATGGCGCGCAGGATGGTGGATTTGCCGGACCCGGATTCGCCCACCAGGCCGAAGCTTTCGCCCTGCGCCACGGTGAAGATGGCGTCCTGCACGGCGTCCACGCGGTCTGGGGCATGGCCGAACCAGACGTCCAGATGATCAACCGTCAGCATGGGCGGCACCGGGGGGATCGGGTATTTGGGCAACGAAGAAGCGGCATGTCACAAGCCCCCCGGAAATTCGGTCTCGAGGCTCTGGCTGATCATGTCGCCGTCACGCCAGGCGTCCTGACGTTCCAGCACCGGCAGGCGGTCCACCGGCGCGTCAAGGCGCGGCAGGCTGTTCAGAAGCCCCTGGGTATAGGGGTGGCGGGCCTGGTGCAGGTCCCTGGCCGCCAGCGTTTCCACGATGCGACCCGCATACATGATCAGCACGCGGTCGCAGAACTGCGCGACCAGGTTCAGGTCGTGGCTGATGAAGATCAGGCCCATGCCCCGGTCGCGGACAAGGCGGTCCATGATGTTCAAGACCTCGGTCCGCACCGACACGTCAAGCGCGCTTGTCGGTTCGTCCGCGATCAGGATTTCGGGATCGGGGGCCAGCATCATCGCGATCATGATCCGCTGGCCCATGCCGCCCGAGACCTCGTGCGGATAGGCGCCCATGACCCGTTCCGGATCGCGGATCTGGACTGCGGCCAGCATGTCGAGCGCCTTTTGCCGGGCCGCCGCGCGGTTGCCGCCTGCGTGGAGGCGATAAGCCTCGACGATCTGGTCGCCGATGGTCATCACCGGGTTCAGGCTGAACTTCGGGTCCTGCATGACCATGCTGATCCGCCTGCCGCGGATCTTGCGCATCCGGCGTTCCGGCAGGTTCAGGATCGACTGGCCCTCAAGCTCCATCCGGTCGGCGGTGACGCGACCGGGCGGGCGGACGAGGCCAAGAATCGCGCGGCCCGTCATGGACTTGCCGGACCCGGATTCGCCCACCACCCCCAGCCGTTCGCGGCCCAGGTCGAAGCTGACGCCGCGCACGGCGTCAAAGGTGCCCTGGCGCGTGGGAAAGGTCACGCGCAGGTTCTGGACCGACAGCAGCGTCATTCCTTGGCCCCCTTCGGATCCAGCACGTCGCGCAAGCCGTCGCCCAGCAGGTTGAAGGCCATCGAGACGATGAAGATCGCGATCCCCGGCATGGCGGCGACCCACCAGAAATCCAGGATATAGGTCCGCCCGTCCGAGATCATCGCCCCCCATTCCGGCATGGGCGGCTGCGCGCCAAGGCCCA
>JAPSIP010000338.1 GCA_031178645.1 Paracoccus sp. (in: a-proteobacteria)
CCGCAGGCTGCCTGCCAGCATCTCGATGGGCCGAGCGAGATGCTGGTCGAACAGATACCACAAGCCGGTCGCCAAGCCCGTGAGCCCGAAGCCCGCCACCATGAAGCCCTGAACGATCGCATCGGTCCCGCCGCGCGCGGCCAGCCACAATGCCGCACCCGCAACGCCAAGGGTCGCCACGCCGTGGGCCGCAAGAAGCGCCAGCAAACGCAGCCGCAAGGAACCGCGCCTTGTCATTGCCTGTCAAGAAGGCGGGCCATTTCCGCCCGCAGTTCGGAAAGCTCGAAGGGCTTGGCGATGAAGCCGTCGGCACCAAGGGCCATCCCCTTGCGATGCTCGACCACCGAACCACGCGCCGTCATCAGCAGGACCCGGACCTGCGCCAGATCCGGATCGGCGCGCAGATCCTGCAGGACCTGATAGCCGGACACCTCGGGCAGCATCACGTCCAGCAGCACCAGGTCGGGCCGGGACTGCCGGATCGAGGACAGAGCGTCCTTTCCGCTGGCCAGCCGTTCATGGCGATGCCCGTCGCGCGTCAGCAGGAAATCCAGGGCGATGGCGATGTTATCCTCGTCCTCGATGACCATGATCTTGGCCATGTCACCCCTCCTCCGCGCAGACGGCGGCAAAGGCCGGGTCGTCGGCCGTGGCGGCTGCCCAGTCGCCGCGCGCGGGGCGGATGCGACCGCCGGCACAGTCGAAATCCTGCGGCACGATGACGGTCTGGCCGCGCCTTTCGACCAGCATGATGGGCGCCTGCCTGATCCCGCCCTGGCCTTCGCGGATCTGCGCGGGATCAAGCGCCGCGAAGCGGACCTCGACCGGGGCAAGATAGGTCCAGGGTGCCCAGGGCTGGCTGTCGCGCCCGACCAGCAGCACCTGCGTATCCTGTGGCAGGCGGGCGGTCGCGCGCCCGAACCAGGCATAATCGTTCCAGACCGAATAGCTGACCATGGCCAGCCCGATCCCCGCCGGCAGCAGCCAGGGCGCCAGCTTCAGCCCGGCCTTCTGCGCCGCGTGGGACATCGCATAAAGCAGGGCGGCCGCCCCGATGCCCACGGCGATCACGCCCAGAAGCTCGGTCCCGATCCCTGTCATCCCAACATTCCCTTTCCATGTCCCACCGCCGATTGCATTCCGCGCACGACCACAAAGGCGTCGCGCAGGTGGCTGCGTTCGAAATCCGCCAGATCCGAGGGCGAGAGATAGTTGTCCGGCCGCCGACCCGCCTTGACCAGATGCGCCTGGTTTTCCAACCGTGTCGTCTGGATCATGTCATAGGCCGCGATCAATTCCCTTGCCCCGGCGGGCGAGATGACGCCGCGGGTTTCGGCAGCCTCCAGCCGGGCGCGGGTGTTGACGGCGTTGATCCGGCCCTGCAGCGCATAGATCCGCGCCAGATCCGTGACCGGAACCACGCCGTTGTGCTTCATGTCGATCCGGTGCCGATGCTCGCCCGAGCGGATCGTGGCAAAGCCCCCGATCAGCCCCAGCGGCGGGCGGTGCTTCAGGGCATTCGCCACCATATGCGCCACGAAGATCGAGTTCCTGGCGGCCATGTCCAGCGTCTGGCGTTGCAGATCCTCGAGCAGCGCGGCCTCGCCGCCGATCGGGCGCAGATCGAACATGACCGAGGCCAGCATCTGCGCCTCGGGGCTGGGATGGGTGATCCAGTCGCGGAAATAGCCCTGCCAGACCGGCACCGGCTGACGCCAGCGTGGGTTGGTGGCCATCATGTCACCCGGGCAATAGACATAGCCGCAGGCGTGCAGCCCGTCGGTAACGAAACGCGCAAGACCATCAAACCACGGATCGGCCGGATCGGCGCCCGGCGCAAGGATCAGGCAATTGTCCTGATCGCTGACGCCCGTCTGTTCCTGGCGCCCCTGGCTGCCGCAGGCGGCCCAAAGGAAGGGCGCGGGCGGCGGTCCCATCTGCTGCTGCGCGAGGTTCAACAGGCGGCGGGTCACCGCATCGGCGATGTCGGTGATCATCCGGGTGATGACCTCGTGCCGGTGCCGCGCCTGGAAAAGCTGCACCAGCAGTTCGGGGATCCGGGCAGTGACCCGCGCCATCTGGGCCACGTAGTCGGCCTGCGCGACCTCGCGGATCAGGCCGGGGGCCGAGATCGCCTGCACGCGCGTCAGGTCGGTCTGGCTGATCATGCCGACAAAGCGGCCATCCTGGACTACCGGC
>JAPSIP010000339.1 GCA_031178645.1 Paracoccus sp. (in: a-proteobacteria)
ACCCGCCTCCTCGGGGCGGGTGCCAGTCAGGCCGAGCTGCGCAAGGCCCGTGCGGAACGCAATCGCGCCGCCAATGCCGCCGCAGCCGAGGCGCTGACAAAGGCCAGTCTTGCCAGCAATGCGCAGCGCGACTTCTATGCCCGGGCCGAACTTGCCCTGCGGGACCGGGGCCGCCTTCGCCGCGATCACGTGCCCCAGGATGCGCCGATCGACGCGGAAACCCTGACCCGCAATTTCATGGCCGTCGCCCTGCGCGACGAATACGGATCGGGCGGGATGCGCGCGACAGGCGGCGGCGGTCCCGCGCCCTTGCGGCGTTGGGGCGAACCCGTGCGCCTGCAGATGGAGTTCGGCGCGGTCGTCGATGTTGTCGCGCGCCGCGCCTATCGGGTCGAGGTTAGCCAATTCGCCGCCCGCCTGGCCGGGGCCACCGGACATCCCGTCTCGCTGACCGAAGGCAACGGCAACTTCGTGGTCATGGTCCTGTCCGATGACGAACGCCGGGCCATCGGGCCCAGACTGGCGCAGTTGGTGCCGGGCATTCCCGCGCAGGACATCGCGGTGATGCAGGGCCTGGATCCCGACAACTTCTGCACGGTCTTCGCCTATTCGCGCGGGGCCGAGCCGGTCTATTCCAACGCCGTCGCCCTGATCCGAGCGGAACTTCCGCCCCTGCTGCAGACCTCCTGCATCCACGAGGAACTGGCCCAGGGCATGGGACTGGCCAATGACAGCCCGGCCGCGCGTCCCTCGGTCTTCAACGACGACGAGGAATTCGCCCTGCTGACCCGGCATGACGAATTGCTGCTGCGGATCCTTTATGACCCGCGCCTGCGCCCCGGCATGTCGCAAGCCGAGGCCGAGCCGATCGTGCGGCAGATCGCCGGAGAGCTTCTGGCGCAAAGCATCTGACTTGCACCCTGCCCGACCTTGGCCGCATACATGAACTGACATCCTGCGGAGGCGATCATGGCGATCTTCGACATTCTCGGCGGCGAATTCATCGAGGTCATCGAATGGACCGATGACACGCGCGACACGATGGTCTGGCGCTATCCCACCGTCGGCAACGCGATCAAGTATGGCGCCAAGCTGACCGTCCGCGAGGGCCAGTCGGCCGTCTTCGTGCATGAAGGCCAGCTTGCCGACACCTTCGGCCCCGGCCTCTACATGCTGGAAACGAACAACCTGCCGATCCTGACGCGGCTTCAGCACTGGGACCACGGCTTCCGCAGCCCATTCAAGTCCGAGATCTATTTCGTCAGCACGACGCGTTTCAACGACCTGAAATGGGGCACGCGCAACCCGATCATGGCCCGCGACCCCGAGTTTGGCCCCGTCCGCCTGCGGGCCTTCGGCACCTATTCGATGCGCGTGACCGACCCCGCCCGCTTCATGACCGAGATCGTCGGCACCGACGGCGAGTTCACCCGCGATGAGATCGCTTTCCAGATCCGCAACGTGATCGTGCAGGAATTTTCCCGCGTCATTGCCGGCTCGGGGATCCCCGTCCTGGACATGGCGGCCAACACCGGGGACCTGGGCAAGCTGGTTTCCCAGGCCATCGAACCCACCATCGCCGCCTATGGCATCTCGATCCCCGAGTTCTACATCGAGAATATCAGCCTGCCCCAAGACGTCGAGAAGATGCTGGACAAGCGCACCTCGATGGGGATCCTGGGCGATCTTGACCGCTTCGGCCAATATGCGGCAAGCGAGGCGATGGTGAACGCAAGCCAGAACCCTGGCGCCGCGGGTGCCGGCATGGGGGCCGCAATGGGCGCGGCGCTTGGCGCGGGAATGGCAAGCCGTCCGGTATCGGGGCCTTGGGGCAGCGTCCCGCAGGCCAGCACAACGCCGCCGCCCTTGGTACAAGCCGATGCTGCCTGGCACGTGGCGCTGAATGGCAAGTCCGAGGGACCGTTCGACCGCGCGGGCCTGGAACGGCTGGCGGCCGAGGGACGGTTCGGCGCCGAAACTTTGGTTTGGACGGCAGGCCAGGACGGCTGGCGCAAGGCTGGCGACATTGCAGGCCTTGCGCGCCTGTTTCCACCGATGCCGCCGCCCCTGCCCGGATAGGCGATGCCCACGCCCCAGGCCGAACATCGCTATCCCTGCGAACAATGCGGGGCCAGCCTGCGCTTTCAGCCGGGCCAGCAGGTGCTGGTCTGCGACTGGTGCGGGCACCGCCAGGCC
>JAPSIP010000340.1 GCA_031178645.1 Paracoccus sp. (in: a-proteobacteria)
GCCCCTTGGAGGGCACCCCCAGCCGGATCATGCGGCCTCCAGTTCGGCAACAAGGCCAGGACGGATGATACCACCCACGGCGGGGATCGCACGGCCACCGCGCCCCAAAACGGCCGTCAGCGCGTCATAGCGGCCACCCGAGGCGACCGGCGGCCAAGCCGTGCGGTCAGGTGCCACGAAGCTGAAGGTAAAGCCGTCGTAGTATTCCATCGTCTGCCGCCCATGGCTTGCGTCGAACAGGATCGCGTCGGGGGCAATGCCCTGGGCCGACAGCATCGCCATCCGCTCCTCGATGCGCACGACCGCCGGTCCCAGGTCGGACCATTCCGCGACCAGTTCCCGCAGGTCCGCCAAGGCCACCGGCAGGGGCGCACGAACCGCAAACAGCCGCTCCAGCCGCGCATTCCAGGCCGGACCTAGCGGCAACGCATCCCGGTCTGCCATCAGCCGGTCGATCCTTGCCTGCATCTCATCCTCGCCCCGAAGGCCGGCCCAAGGAACGCTCGGCGCGGGAAGATCACGCGCCTCGGCGGGCCGAGAGAACCGTTCCAGCAGCCGCGCAAAGCGGCGGGGACGCCACAGGTGATGCAGCAGCGCATCGCACCGGGCGGCCGACAGCGGCAAGGCGCGCACGGCATCCATCAGCAGCCCCGTGTCGCCGGTCAAGGCCTGCAGGCCATAGGGGACCAGCAGCCGGTGGAACAGCCCAAAGACCTCGGCATCCGCCTGCCTGTCATGGGCGAACAGTTCGAATCCCGCCTGCAGATACTCGTTGTCGCGCGGATTGGCCGGGCGCTCCTCTCCCGGATCCTGCTTGCGGAAAACTTCGCCCAGATAGCAGTATCGCGCGGGTTCCGCCCCATTCGCCATGTGCATCTGCACGACGGGCACGGTAAAGTCCGGCCGCAGCATCACCTCGCCACGCAGCGGATCGGTCGAGGTGTAGGCGCGGGCGCGTATATCCTCTCCATACAGGTCCAGCAGCGTGTCCGCGGGCAGCAGGATGTCGGGCGCGACCTCGACCGCGCCTGCCTCGCGGAAGGCGGTCAGGAAGCGCTGCCCGATGGCCTGCTTGTCGCTCTTGGGGATCATCCGACGATCCGCTTCACTTCCGCGACCAGATCTGCGCGCGGAACCTCGGTCTGGGCGGGCTGCGCCTTCCATTCGTCAAGGCTGGCCTCGGCTGCGATCCTGGCGCCCAGCACCAGATCCTTGACCTGCACGACACCGCGCGCGGCCTCGTCTCCGCCCTGGATGATCGCCACCGGCGCCCCGCGCTTGTCGGCATATTTCAACTGGTTGCCGAAGTTCTTGGGATTGCCCAGATAGACCTCGGCCCGGATGCCGGCCGCGCGCAGTTCAGAGGCCATCGCCTGATAATCCGCCATCCGGTCGCGGTCCATGACCGTCACGACCACCGGCCCCGGCGCCTGCGTTCCCGCAAGCCCCTTGGCTCGCAGCGCCGCCAGCAGCCGGTCCACGCCGATAGACACGCCCGTTGCGGGCACCTTCTGGCCCGTGAAACGCTCGACCAGCCCATCATAGCGCCCGCCACCCGCTACCGATCCGAACTGCCGCTTGCGGCCCTTCTCATCCAGGATCTCAAAGGTCAATTCGGCCTCGAAAACGGGGCCGGTGTAATAGCCAAGCCCCCGCACGATCGAGGGGTCGATAACGGCGCGATCTTCGGCCACGCCCATCGCGGCCAGCATGTCGGCGATCTGGGCCAGTTCCTCCACCCCCTCGGCCCCCATGGCCGACTCGCCGACCGCCGCGCGCAGGTTCGCTAGCGTTGCCGCGTTGCTCGCGCCTTTCGAGGTCAGGAAAGCCAGCACAGGCTGGGCCTGCGCCTCGCTCAGACCGACGCCTTCGATCATCGCGCCGCTGTCGTCCTTGCGGCCGGTGGTCAGTAGCGCCAGCACACCTTCACGCCCGACCTTGTCGAACTTGTCGATCTGGCGCAGCACGTCCTCGCCCTGATCGGCACGCACCTCGGCGGCCTCCAGCACGCCGTTCAGCACCTTGCGGTTGTTGATCCGCACGATGTAGTCGCCGCGCGCAATACCCACTGCTTCCAAGGCATCGGCCAGCATCGCGCAAATCTCGGCATCCGCTGCCACAGATGCCGACCCCACCGTATCCGCATCGCATTGATAGAACTGCCGGAACCGCCCCGGCCCTGGCTTCTCGT
>JAPSIP010000040.1 GCA_031178645.1 Paracoccus sp. (in: a-proteobacteria)
GTTGCAGCCACATGCTGATGCCCAGGACGATGGCAAGCGCGGGCAGCGACAGCGAATGCAGCAGCGTGCCTTGCGCTGGCGGGGCAAAGGGCAGCAGCCCGAACAGGTTCAGCAGCGACGACGGATCGGGCGCGGCAAGGTCGTGGATCCAGCCGATCCAGGGCGCGTGGCGCAGCTCGATCGTGACGAAGATCACCTTGTAGAGCGCGAAGAAGATCGGGATTTGCAGCAGCACCGGCAGGCAGCCCGCGGCGGGGTTCACCTTCTCGCGCTTGTAAAGCTCCATCATCTCCTTCTGGAACTTCATGCGGTCGTCGCCGGTGCGCTCCTTCAGGGCCTCCATCTGCGGCTGCAGTTCCTTCATCTTCGCCATCGAGATGTAGGACTTGCGCGCCAGCGGGAAGACCAGCGTCTTCAGGATGAAGGTCAGCGCGATGATCGACCAGCCCATGTTGCCGATCATGCCGTGCAGCCAGTGCAGCAGGCGGAAGATCGGCTTGGTCAGGAAGTAGAACCAGCCCCAGTCGATGGAATCCACGAAGCCCTGGATGCCGGGATTTTCCTGATAGGCATTGATCGTTTCCCAGACCTTCGCGCCGGCGAACAGATAGCTTTCGGCGCTGACCTGGGTGCCCGGAGCGACGGTCTGCATCGGATAGCGGGCTTCGGTCTGGAAGATGTCCGCGCCCTCGGCATATTTCACGACCGAGGTGAAGGCCTGGCCCGGCGCGGGGGCAAGCGTGGTCATCCAGTATTTGTCGGTGAAGCCGATCCAGCCATTGCTGTTGACCTGGTTCACCTCGGCCCGGCCCTCGCGTTCGACCGGGTCCAGTTCGGCGATGTTGTCGTATTTCAGTTCGGTCAGCGTGCCGTCATGCATCCCCACCGCGCCTTCGTGCAGCACGAAGAAGTTCTGCGTGTCGGGACGGCCGTGGCGGGCGATGATGCCATAGGGCGCGGCGGTGAAAGCGGCGTCGCCATTGTTCTGCAGCGCATGGCTGACGGTGAACAGGTAGTTCTCATCGACCGAGAAGGTGCGACGGAAAATCTGCCCCGCGCCGTTGTCCCAGGCCAGCGTGACCGGCTGGCCGGGGGCCAGCGTGTCGCCCGATTCAACCGTCCAGACGGTCGAGGGGCCGGGAACAAGCGCCGGATCGACGCCGGGTCCGGGGGTCCAGCCATAGACCGCGTAATAGGGCTTGGAGGCGCCTGTCTGGATGGCATCCGTGGCCGTGGCGGACGACGGCGACAGCAGGCGCACGTTCGGCGAATTGTCGTCCAGCGTTTCGCGGTATTTCGTCAGCAGCAGGTCGTCGATCCGGCCACCGGCCAGCGAAATCGAGCCCGACAGCGACGGCGTCTGGATCTGGACCCGGCCGGCCTGCGGGGCCGCATCGGCGGGCGCGCCCAGATCGGCGGGCAGGGTGCTGCTTTCCGGATTGGCCAGCGGCACGTCCTGGGTCTGCGTTTCCACCGCGACCGGCTGTTCCGTGGGCACGGGCGGTTCGGGCGCAAAGACCGTGTACCAAACCAGGATCACCAGGAACGACAGGACCGTCGCCAGGATCAGATTGCGGTTGTTGTCTTCCATCGCTTACCAGCCTTCTCGCGTCCGTCGCGCCGCTTGAACAGAAGGGGCGCTTAAAGGTCAAGCAGATTTGGCCCGGTGGGCCAGCATCCGCACGGGATTCGCAGGCGCCTATCCAAGGCGCAGGATGTCGTCCACGGGTGCCGCTGCGTCCCCGGGGAACAGCGCGGCAAAGTCGAACAGCTTCGGATCCAGAAGATGCGACGGGCGCACGTTCATCAGCGCGCGGAACATCACCTGGCGGCGCCCCGGCGTGCGGGATTCCCATTCGTCCAGCAGGCGTTTCACCTGCACGCGCTGCAGCCCTTCCTGGCTGCCGCAGAGGTCGCAAGGGATGATCGGATAGTTCATCGCGCGGGAAAACCGTTCGCAATCGGCCTCGGCCACATAGGCCAGGGGGCGCAGCACGGTCAGGTCGCCGTCCTCGTTCAAAAGCTTGGGCGGCATGGTCGCCAGCCTGCCGCCGTGGAACAGGTTCATGAAGAAGGTTTCCAGGATGTCGTCGCGGTGATGGCCCAGCACGACAGCGGAACAGCCTTCCTCGCGCGCGATGCGATACAGGTTGCCCCGGCGCAGGCGCGAGCACAGCGAACACATCGTGCCGCCCGGCGCGATCTTGTCGGTGACGATGGAATAGGTGTCCTGGTATTCGATCCGATGCGCCACGCCCCGTTCGGTCAGGAACTTTGGCAGCACGGTCGCCGGGAAGTTCGGCTGGCCCTGGTCCAGGTTGCAGGCCAGCAGGTCCACCGGCAGCAGCCCGCGCCATTTCAATTCGTGCAGCACGGCCAGCAGGGTATAGCTGTCCTTGCCGCCCGACAGGCAGACCAGCCAGCGGTCGCCGGGGCGGATCATGCCGTAATCTTCGATCGCGGCGCGGGTTTCCCGCACCAGCCGCTTGCGCAGCTTGCGAAACTCGGTCGAGGAGGGGGCGCCTGCGAACAGCGGGTGAATCTCGGTCAGGTCGTTACTGTCGTCCAGCATCGGATCGCCTTTCGTGATCGGGATCGGCCCCCGGCACCGGATTATAGCCCGCGCCGCCCCAGGGATGGCAGCGCCCGATCCGCCGTGCGGCCAGCCAGCCGCCACGCAACGCGCCGTGCCGCGACAGCGCATCCAGCGCATAGGCCGAACAGGTGGGCTGGAAGCGGCAGGCATTGCCAACCCAGGGCGAGGCCACCAGCCGGTAGGCCCGGACGGGCAGGGCCAGCAGATGGGCCAGCGGGCTCATCCGTGGATCTTGCGCAGGGCAGCGCCCAGGTCGTGGCACAGGTCGGCGAAGCTGCGGCTGATCGTCGCATCGGGACGGCCGACCAGAACATAGTCCCAGCCGGGCCGCGCGCCCTGTGGCAAATGCAGCCGCGCCACCTCGCGCAGCCGGCGCTTGGCGCGGTTGCGCATCACCGCATTGCCGATCTTCTTGGAACAGGTAAAGCCCACCCGGAACGGCAGGCCGTCACCCCGGTCGCGTGTCTGCAGCAGAAAGCCTGGCGTTCCCTGCCGCAGTGCGCGGGACGCCGCGAGGAAATCCGCCCGCTTGGCGATGACCGGAGGCATGAACATGCGAAATGCCGCCATGCCGTCATCCACGGGTCGCGCTTCGGCAACGGGATGGGGCAGGGGCGGCATGTGCTGGAACCCTTGGTCTGGCGGGACAGGCCCGCCGCAAAGGATCAGGCCGACAGGCGCTTGCGGCCCTTGGCGCGGCGCGCGTTCAGGACGCGACGGCCGCCGCTGGTGGCCATGCGGGCGCGAAAGCCGTGGCGACGCGCACGAACGAGGTTCGAGGGTTGATAAGTGCGCTTCATGGTCGTTCTCCGGGATCTTGTCTTGCGGATGGCGGGCAGCCGGGGCAAGGAAGCAATGCTTCACCCCACACGCGAACGCGCCGGTTGTTCGAAGCCCGCTGGATAGAGGAAGGCCGCCGGTCCGTCAACCACAAAGGCGGACAATCGCGCATCCTGTTTTGTTCCGGCGGCGGAACCGCTAGGATATCACATTCGTTTGATGTGCAAAGCGGGGCCGGTCGGGCTGAAACACGCGCATCTGCTGCGCTGATGATCAAGATTACATGAAACTGAACACGATCTCTGGCCGATTCGCCGCATTGACGATCATCTTCGTCATGTTGGCCGAACTGCTGATCCTGCTTCCTGCCCTGGCCAGCTTCCGGCTCGATTACCTCGAGTCGCGGCTGGAGCGTGCGCAGATCGCCAGCCTTGCGCTGCTGGCGACCGACGAATCGCTGGCCGACGATCTGGAAAGCGAGCTTCTGCAGAATGCCGGTGTGTTCAACGTCGTCCTGCGTCGCGACGATATCCGCCAGCTTGTGCTGCAATCGCCGCTGCCCGGCCCGGTCGTGATGACCTATGACCTGCGCGAGGAAGGCGTGCTCCAGACCATCGACGATGCCCTGGGCGCGCTGATCAACCGTGAGAACGAGGTGATCCGGGTGATCGGCGCCCCGGTGAACCAGGCGGGCCAGCTGATCGAGATCACGATGGAGACGGCGCCCCTGCGCGCGGGAATGCTGGAATACGGATTCCGCCTGCTGCTGCTTTCGGCGGCCTTCTCGATCCTGACGGCGATCCTTCTGAACCTGGCGGTGCAGCGGCTGATGCTGGTTCCCATCCGCCGGGTGATCAGCCACATGGTTTCCTATGCCGAGGCGCCCGAGGATCCGCGCCACATCATCATCCCCAATGCCCGCCTTGCCGAGTTGCGCGCCGCCGAAACCGCGCTCGAGGCGATGCAGAAGACCGTGACCTCGTCCCTGAAGCAGAAGGAACGGATGGCGCAGCTGGGGCAGGCGGTCGCCAAGATCAGCCACGACCTGCGCAACATCCTGACCACGGCGCAGATCTTCGCGGACCGGCTGGAGGACAGCGGCGACCCCAAGGTCAAGCGCGCCGCGCCCAAGCTGGTGAACTCGATCAGCCGCGCCGTGAACCTGTGCGAGACGACGCTGGCCTTCGGCAAGGCCGAGGAGCCTGCCCCCACGCTGTCCCGCTTCAACCTTGCGCAGCTGACGGCCGAGGTCGTCGAGGCGGAGACCCTGGCAAGCCACAGCGGCCCCAAGGTCGAGTTCCTGTGCGACATTCCCCCCAGCCTGACGATTCGCGCCGACCGCGACCAGCTTTACCGCGTGCTGGCGAACCTTGCCCGCAATGCCCGCCAGGCGATCGAGGGCACCGGCCAGCCCGGCACCGTCGAGATCGGCGCCGGCGAAACCGACGGCGACTGGTGGATCCGCGTGGGCGACACCGGCCCCGGCCTGCCCGAAAAGGCGCGCGAATACCTGTTCAAGCCCTTTGCCGGAAGCGCGCGCAAGGGCGGCACCGGCCTTGGCCTGACCATCGCCGCCGACCTGGTGCGCGGCCACGGCGGTCGGCTGGAACTGGTGCGCAGCGATGCCGAGGGCAGCGAGTTCATGATCCATATCCCGCGCGACATGGCGATCCTGCCCACCCGCCAGATGGCGGCCGGACGATAAAATTCGGGCCCGGGCGTTTTTTCCCTTTCGCCCCCTTGCATCCCCCCGAACACCCGTCTACATGACCGCCCTACGACGGACCCGTAGCTCAGCTGGATAGAGCACCAGACTACGAATCTGGGGGTCGGGCGTTCGAATCGCTCCGGGTCCGCCACTTCCCCATCCAGGGATTTTCCACACCGTCCGGCAGGCTTGCCGAGGCGGTGTTTTGCTATCTTGGGCATCAGCTTTTCCTGGCGGCTGCGGATCAGGGCCGCGTCCTCTTGGACTGCGCCGCCAGGCCGGCGCGCCGTCTTCCCCTTTTGTTATCCCCAGCATTTTTGGCTTGGCCTGCCCGCCGGCGTTGACGGCGGCGTCCCGAAGGAACTAGAACAAAACGGAAACATTATTGTTGATGTCATGTATGTCCGTTCATGTCCTGCGGCCTCTGGCGCCTATACGGCGGGTGCCGGACCTGCGCGCCGCCACCCTGGCCGAGATCAGTTGCGCCTCGTCCCTGGACGGGGCGGGCACGGGGTTTCTGCTGGCGGCCCTGCCCGAGGGGCCGGTGCTTTGGGCCCAGGACAGGCTGACGCGGCGCGAGGCGGGGGTGCCTTTCCTGCCCGGGCTTGGGCGCTGGCTGCTGCGCGCCGATCTGTCGCGGCCCGCCGACGTTCTGACGGCGATGGAGGATGCGCTGGCCTGTCCCGCCATCTCGGCCGTGGTGGGCGAAATCTGGGGCGACCCGGCTGCCCTGGATTTCACCGCGACGCGCCGGCTTGCCATGCGGGCCGAGGCCGCGGGCAGGCCGTGCTGGCTGCTCCGGAGGGCCGGTTCGGCCAGTGCCTCGGCGGCGCGGATGCGATGGCGGGTGACGGCCTTTCCATCGGAGCCCGCCGGGGACGATCCAGCGGCGCCGGGCGATCCGCTTTGGCGGGTCGAGTTGTTCCGGTCGCGCCTGTCGCCCCCCGGCGAATGGCTGGTGCGCCATGAACGCGGGGAAGACGGGACGGCGGATCGCCTTTGTTTTTCTGCCTTCGCTGCCGATCGAACGGTGGCGGAACCGGCGGCGGCGGATGAAGGGGGCGGTTCCGGATGACATTCCGGTGGTGCTGTCCGCCGAAGGCCCTCATGGCCCGGTGGTGCATGACCTGAACGATGCGGCCCGATCGGCGGGCGTGCGCCGTGGCGCGCGGGTGGTGGACATGCGCGCCCTGTGCCCCGCGCTTCAGGCTGTCCCGGCCAGTCCCCGGGGCGATGCGGCGGTCCTGACGCGGCTGATGTTCTGGGCGCGCCGCTGGGGGCCTTATTCCGCCACCGACGGCGGGGACGGGCTGGTCATCGACACAACCGGCGCTGCGCATCTGTTCGGCGGGGAAGCCGTGCTGCTGTCTGACATCGAGGCGCGTTTCGCCACGGCCGGGCTGACGGCGCGGGTGGCGCTTGCCCCGACCTGGGGGGCGGCCTGGGGGCTGGCGCGCTTTGGTCCGGCGCGGATCGTCAGTCATGATCCGGCCGATCTTTATCCGCTGCCCATCGCGGCCCTGCGGCTGTCGGACGAAACGCTGCTGCTGCTGCGCCGCCTGGGGCTGCGGCGGGTCGGCGATCTGGCGGCGATCCCGCGGCTGCCGCTGATGCGCCGCTTTGGCCGGGCGCCCGCTTGGGACAATCCGCTGACCCGGCTGGACCAGGCGATGGGGCGGCTGGCCGAACCGATCGGTGCCCCAGAACCGCCCCCGGATTTCGTGGCGCAGGCACGGCTGGCTGAGCCGGTGATGGATCCCTCCGACTGGCTGCCGGGTCTTGTCCAGGATCTGGCCGCGCAGATGGCCCGCCGGGACCGGGGCTGCCGGCGGCTTTGCCTGTCGGTCTTTCGCGTCGATGGCCGCAGGCGCGATATCCGCGTCGCCACCGCCGCCCCCAGTCGCGAGGCCGGCCATCTGCTGCGGCTGTTCCAGGGCCGGCTGGACGAGCTGGATCCCGGCTTTGGCTTCGACCTGATCCGCCTGGCGGCCGAGGCGACCGAGCCCCTGGCCACCGCCCAGGTCGGGCTGGACGGCAATGCCGACACTGCGCTGCACCTGTCGCGGCTGATCGACCGGCTGGTGTCGCGCTTTGGGGCCGATGCCATCTCGCGCCCGCTGCCCTTCCAAAGCCACCTTCCCGAACGGTCCGAAACGCGGGCCGATGCCTTGCGCGACGATCCGCCCCCCGCGCCGCGTCCCGACCGGCCCCTCCGCCTGTTCGACCCGCCCGAGGAAGTTCGGGTTCTTTACGCCGTGCCCGAAGGCCCGCCCGCGCTGTTCATATGGCGCCGCCAGCAGATCGCCGTCACCCGTCATGCCGGACCCGAGCGTATCGCCCCCGAATGGTGGCGCGACAGCCCCGGTGCGCGGCTGCGCGACTATTTCCGGATCGAGGATGCCAGCGGTCGCCGCCTTTGGCTTTACCGCGAAGGCTTGGCGGGCGACGGGCGGGGCGGGATGCCCCGCTGGTTCGTGCATGGGGTCTTTGCCTGATGCCGCAGAACGACCACCAGGCGCCCCGCCGCAGGCTGAAGGGCGACTTTGCCCCCAACTCGCGCGCGCCTTTCGTGGAACTGGGCGTGACCTCGGCCTTTTCCTTCCTGCGCGGGGCCTCGGACGCGACCGAACTGGCGCTGACGGCGCATCTTCTGGGCTATGAGGCCATCGGCATCGCCGACCTGAACAGCCTGGCCGGCGTCGTGCGTCTTCATGCCGAGGCGCGGCGCGCGGCCCTGCGCCCGATCATCGGCGCGCGGATCGTGCTGACCTGCGGGACGGGCTTTCTGGCCTATCCGCGCGACCGCGCGGCCTATGGCCGGCTGTCCACGCTGATCTCCAAGGGGCGGATGCGGGATCTGGACGGGACGTGGCAGGCCAAGGGCATCTGCGACCTGACGCTGGACGATCTGGCCGATCATGCCGAAGGAGTGGCCCTGATCTGGCTGCCCGGCAGGGATCTGTCGGTGCTGCCGGGTCTGGCCGCGCGACTGCCGGGGCTGGGCCATGTGGCGGCGGCCTATCTTTATCGCGGAAACGACGTGGCGCGGATCAACCGGCTGGACCGGGCGGCGCGCGATTGCGGGCTGTCGATCCTGGCCACGAATGATGTGCATTACCATGCCCCCGACCGCCGCCCGCTTCAGGACGTGATGACCTGCATCCGCCACGGCACCACCATCGACCGGGCGGGCTTTCTGCTGCACGCCAATGCCGAGCGTCACCTGAAATCCCCGGCCGAGATGGTTCGCCTGTTCACCCGCTGGCCCCATGCCATCCGCGCCGCGCGCGATCTGGCCGACCGGCTGACCTTCTCGCTGCGCGAACTGTCCTATGAATACCCCCGGGAAACCGCGCCCGAGGGACGCGACCCCCAGGACTATCTGGCGGAACTGACCTGGGCGGGTGCTGCCGCGCGCTATCCGGATGGCGTGCCGGGCAAGGTCCAGGCGGCGCTGCACCACGAACTGGCGCTGATCGCCCGGAAGAAGATCGCCCAGTATTTCCTGACCATCCACGAGGTCGTGCAATTCGCCCGCTCGAAAGGCATCCTGTGCCAGGGGCGGGGGTCGGCGGCCAATTCCGCGGTCTGCTTTGTCCTGGGCATCACGCCCGTCGATCCCGCGCATTTCGACCTGCTGTTCGAACGCTTCATCAGCGAGGACCGCGACGAGCCTCCCGATATCGACGTGGATTTCGAACATGAACGCCGCGAGGAGGTCATCCAGCACATCTACGAAAAATACGGCCGCGACCGCGCCGCGCTATGCGCCACCGTGATCCACTATCGCCCGCGATCCGCCATCCGGGAAGTCGGCCGCGCCATGGGCCTGTCCGAGGATATCACCGGCGCCCTGGCCGCGACCGTCTGGGGCGCCTGGGGCACCAGCATGGGCGCGGCCGAGGCCGGCGAGGCGGGGGTGGATCTGTCCGACCTGCGCCTGCGCCGCACCCTGACGCTGGCCCAGCAGATGATCGGGATGCCCCGCCACCTGTCCCAGCATGTCGGCGGCTTCATCCTGACCGAAGGCCTGCTGACCGAAACCGTGCCCATCGGCAACGGCGCCATGCCGGAACGCAGCTTCATCGAATGGGACAAGGACGACATTGACGAGTTGGGCATCCTCAAGATGGATATCCTGGCGCTTGGGATGCTGACCTGCATCCGCAAATGCTTCGACCTGATCGCAGCCCATCACGGGCGGCGGCTGACGCTGGCGGATCTGAACCCCGACGCGCCCGACGCGCCCCCCGTCTTCGACATGCTGTGCCGGGGCGACAGCATCGGCGTCTTCCAGGTCGAAAGCCGGGCGCAGATGAACATGCTGCCGCGCCTGAAGCCGCGCCGCTTCTATGACCTGGTGATCGAGGTCGCGATCGTCCGGCCCGGTCCCATCCAGGGCGACATGGTCCACCCCTATCTGCGCCGCCGCAACGGGCAGGAGCCGACCGAATACCCGCGCCCCGGCCCCGCCCATCCCCAGACCGAGCTTGAGGAGATCCTGGGCCGCACCCTGGGCGTGCCCATCTTCCAGGAACAGGCGATGAAGATCGCCA
>JAPSIP010000041.1 GCA_031178645.1 Paracoccus sp. (in: a-proteobacteria)
ATCAATCAATTCCTTCCTTGACCGGCAGGGGCAGAATCCCGCCCCGCGCGCGCAAAGCTTCGGCCACATGATCGGCGTCGTCCAGTGCCAAGGCGGCCATGGGCATCACGATCCGCCAGCCCGGCCGCCGGCGCGACCGCGCCCGCCAGGACATCGCCAGCCGCTGGCCGTTCTCCACCAGCATCGGCGTGAAGCGCAAGACCATGGCAATGGCCAGTTCCACCGCGCGGGTGGACAGGCCAAGGCGCCGCAGCGGCGACAGAAGCCAGGTCATGATCGCGATCATGTCGGTCAGCCACGTGGTCATGGTCACGAAATTGGCAAGCGCCAGCGCCGCCAGCAGCCGCAGGGCAATGGCTGCACCCGCCTGCGCCTGCCCGGTCACACCGTGCCAGACGGCGATCAGCAGCAGAAAGGGCCAGAGCATCCGCAGATGGCGCAGGCCCTGCGCGGCGAAGGTCAGGCCTGCTGATAGATATAGCGCGGCAACCGCCAGCGTCGCCATTGCAAGCATGAAGGGCTCCAGCAGGAACAGGGCCACGGTCGCAATCGACAGTGCCAGCAGCTTGACGCCCGCCGGGATCCGATGCGCCCAGGTCTCAACCGGAGAGGTGAGCGAGATCATCCATCCCTCCCCATTCCAGCATCCGTGCCTCGAAATCGGGCAGCACGTCGGCAGGCGGGCCGTCCGCCAGAAGCCGCCCCTGTTCAAGCCAAAGGATCCGGTCGAAGCCGCGCAACTGCGCCGGGTCGTGGGTCACCATCACCATCTGCGCGTCGATGCCATCCAGATAGCGCATCAGTTGCAGCCGCGTCGGAATGTCGAGACCCGAGAAGGGCTCGTCCATCACGATCACCCGCGGCCGCATCGCCAGAACGGACATCAGGCAAAGAAGCTGCTTCTGTCCCTGCGACAGGCTGTGCGTGGCGGCCCCGGCCCAGTGCGCCTTGCCGAACCGCTGCAGGATCGCCTGCGCCCCGGCCTCGGCCTCGCGCGGGCGGTGACCTTGTTGGGTCAAGCCGAATGCGATTTCCTCGAGGACGGTGGGGAAAATAATCTGGTGTTCAGGGTTCTGGAAAATGATTCCGACCGTGGACAAGGCCGCGCGGCGGTCGCGCGCCATGTCCAAGCTGCCGATCCGCGCCTCGCCTTCGTTCGGCTCGATCAGCCCGACGATGACCCGCGCCAGCGTCGTCTTGCCCGATCCGTTGCGCCCGACAATGCCCACCCGCGGCTCGGACAGCCGGGCCGAGATCCCCTGCAGGATCCTCTGCCCCGACAGGTTGACGCCCACCGCGCGCAGTTCCACGCTCATCGCGCGCCGGTCCCGGCGTGCAGCCTGCCTGATCGTGATGCCATCTCTCAAGCCCCCCTGACGCTTGGCCCGCATCTGCCCCGGATGGGCGCCCGACGCAACGGCCGGGGCGACTATTGATAGCTCCGGACTAGGGCTCCGGCGATCATCGTCCAGCCATCCACGGCCACGAAGAAGGCCAGCTTGAAGGGCAGCGACACCACAACGGGCGGCACCATCATCATGCCCATCGACATCAGCACGGCCGAGACCACAAGGTCGATGATCAGGAAGGGCAGTGCGACCAGGAAGCCGATCTCGAAGGCCCGCTGGATTTCCGACAGCATGAAGGACGGGATCAGGACCGAAAGCTGCGTGCTGCGGTCGCCGGTTCCGGGCGCGATCTCGGCCAGGCCGGCCAGCGTATCGGGATCGGTGCGGGCGGCCATGAAGTCCTGAAAGGGAACAATGCCGCGGCGGATCGCCTCGCCCAGGGTGATCGCGCCTTCCTGCAGGGGGGCGCCGGCGACGGACCAGGCTTCGCGGAACACCGGGTCCATGATGAACCAGGTCAGGAACATGGCCAGGGCGATGATCAGCATGTTCGGCGGCGAGGATTGCAGCCCGATCGACTGGCGCAGGATCGACAGCACCGTGACGATGAAGGGAAAGCAGGTGACCATGATCGCAATGCCCGGCGCCAGCGACAGCGCCGTCAGCGCCCCCACCAGCAGCACGGCGTTCTGGCCCAGCCCCTGCCCCACCTGCTGGGCCAGGGGACCAAAGGCATCCTGCGCCAAGGCAGCCGCCGGCAGCGCCGCCAGGAATGCGGCAAAGGCGGCGCGACGGATCATGCCGCGCCGGGCGCGGGCAGGATGCGCACGCAAAGCCGGTCCTCGGCCGAGCCGTCGGCCGTCAATTCGCCCCGCGCAATGACCTTGTCGCCCACGCAGATCTCGACCCCTTCGTCGATGGATTGGTCCAGCAGCAGGATGTCGTCGGCCCGCAGCGCCGACAATTGCGCGACCGTCTGGCGGGTGCGACCCAAGCGCACCGTCACCTCGACCTGGATGGCGTCGGTGTCGATCAGGTGGTTCAATGCGTCCATGATGTCTCGTCTCCGTCGGGTTTGGGTCCGGTGATCTCGGCCAGCAGCGCGCGGATGTCATTGACCACGCGCGCGGGATCCAGGTCGATCCTGCCGCCCTGCAGCGACAGGGAGATGCGGTCGCTGTCGCTGTCGGTGACCTCGATCCCCTCAAGGCCGGAATCGGCCAGGCATCGGTCCACCATCGCGCGCAGGGCGGGACTGCAGGCAATGCTGGCGCGCAGCGGCTGGCCCTGGCGGGACAGGCGCAGCAGTTCCTCGGTCAGCGCGGCCTCGAGGCGGCGCGATTCGGCGGCCGGAACCAGGCAGTCGAGGATTTGCGACAGGATCGGCGACAGGGCCGCCACGGCCTCCCGGCGCAAGTCGGACCGGCGGGCGTCCTCATCGGTCAGCGCGCGGGCCAGGCGTTCCAGCCCCGCATTCAGCGTTCGCGCCTGTTCATCCTGCTGGCGCGCCATGCCTTCGGCCAGTCCGTCGGCAAAGGCCTGGTCCAGCGCCTCGCGGCTGAAGGTCAGTGCCGCGCCCTGGGCCGCCACCGCGGCGCTGAAGGATTCGAGTTTGAATGCCGCGAGGGTCAATGCGCGTTCTCCTTGTTGTCGATCCAGCCGGTCAGGATCTTGACGCTTTCATCATGGCGTTCCTTCATCATGCTGCGCAGCCGGGCCACCGGATCACCCGGGGGAAGCGCCAGATGTTCGGGCGCGCGCGGGGCCGGGGCGGGCTGGGCCAGCGCAGGTTCGGGCAGGAGTTCGGCGGCAGGCATGATGGTCCCGGTCAGGGCCGGCGCCTCAAGCGGGGGACGGCTGTCGTCCAGGGCCGGCCGGGCGCGGCCCTTCAGCACCGGGCGCAGGACCAGGAACACCAATGCTAGGGCGAACAGCCCGATCAGCCCGATCCGCGCCAGACCGTTCAGTTCCAGCCGGTCCATCCAGCCAGGCGCGGCGGCGGTCCCACCCTCGCCCAGGCCCGCAAAGGGCAGCGACTTGACCGTGATCTGGTCGCCCCGCGCCTCGTCATAGCCCACGGCCGATGCCACCAGTTCGCGCAGCACGTCCAGTTCGCCCTCGTTGCGCGGGACCATCTGCACCTCGCCTTGGGCGTTCTCCTCGGCCACGCCGTTGACCAGCACCGCGACGGTCAGCCGCCGCGTCGATCCGGGCTGGCGGGACACTTCGCGGGTGACGCGGGTCACTTCGTAATTGGCCTGCTGGCGGGTTTCCTGGCGATTGGCTTCGGACCGGTCGCCCTGGGCCTGGTCGCCATCAGGCAGGTTCGAGGCCGCCGTGACAGCCCCGGTCCCTGTCGAATTGCTCTGGTCGGTGGTTTCCTCGGTCACCTGGGAAATCAGCGCGCGGCTGTCGGGATCGAAGCGCTGCTCGGTCAGCATCTCGGTTTCCGTGACAACGTCCAGGTTCAGTTCGACGATGGCGTTGCCGATGCCGACATGGGGTTCAAGGATCCGCTCGACATTGCGCTTGATCTCGGCGGCGCGGTCGGCGCCTGGCTCATCCTCGCTCGAGGCGACGATGCCGTGCTTGGTATCGATGACCGTGACAGCTTCGGGGGTCATCCCCGGCACGCCGGAGGAAATAAGGTATTTCAGCGCCGCCGCCTGGTCCCGGCTGATGGCCTGGCCATTGGTGCCGATGGTGACGGACGCGCTGCCTTGCCCGTCGCGGCGGTATCCGCGCCCGGTCTCGATCGCCAGGTGGACCCGCGCGGTCTTGACGTTGGGCAGCGCCAGGATGGTGCGGGCAAGCTCACCTTCCTTCGCGCGCCAATAGGCGGCGTCGAACATCTGCGAGGTGGTGCCAAAGCCCGACATGCCGTCCAGCAGCTCATAGCCCGCGCCGCCCGCGGCCGGCAGGCCTTGGGAGGCCAGGTCCATGCGCAGCTTGTCGCGGCTTGCGGCATCGACCCAGATCGCGTCGCCCCGCACCTCGTATGGAACGCCCGCGCGTTCGATCCCCGCCACCACCTCGCCTGCCTGGGCCGCATCGAGGCCGCCGTAAAGCAGGCTCATCGAAGGCCGGTTCGCCAGCCAGGCAAAGCCCGCGATGGCCAGGAAGGTGGTCAGAAACGCCGCCACCAGGACGGCTTTCTGCTGAGAGCTTCGCTCTGTCCAATAGTCCTGCAGTTTTTGCAAAACCGGCCCTTTCGAATCAGCGTCAGGTTCCTTTGTCCTGCCGTTGATGACACGGGCGTCATTAAGAATTGGTTAGTCGCGGGGTGCTAATTCCGTCTTGTCACGACGGAGAATCACCATGACCGATGCGACCGCGAATCTGGCAGCCGACCCGCCCAAGGCATCGGCCAAGAAGAAGCTGATCCCGATCCTGGCGGCGCTGCTGCTGGCCGGGGGCGGCTTTGCCTCGACCTATCTGGGGCTGTGGTCGCCTGCCGCGCTGCTTGCCACGAAAGAGGAGGCGCCGGTTCTTCCCTTGGTCGTTTTCGTGACGGTGCCGGTGATCGAGCTGAACATCCCCGGCGGCTCGGGCCGCAGCCTGGTCCTGGCCGCCAGCCTGGAAACCGACAGCGCCCACCAGGCCGAGGTCAAGCACCTGATGCCGCGCATCCTGGACAGCTTCACGGGCTTTCTGTCCGACATCGACCCCGCCGCCTATGACAAGCGCGGCGTTCTTGAAATCATCCGGGCCGAGCTTCTGGCGCGCACCCGCTATGTCCTGGGCGAAACGGCCGTCAAGGACCTGCTGATCACGGAGTTTCGCTTCAAATGATAACCCTGGAACATGTCTTTCAGGCCGCGCTGCTGACGGCGTCCCTGGGCCTAGGCGCCTTCTGCCTGATCCTGTCGCGCAGGCTGCGGCGGCTGAACGACCTGGAAACGGGCCTTGGCGGCGCCATCGCTGTCATGGCCTCTGAGGTGGACCGCCTGGACCGCGCCATCCGCGAGGCCAAGGACGAGGCCACCGCCGCGGGCCAGGCCCTGTCTGCGGAAATCACGGCTGCGCGCAAGGAACGCGCACTGTGGGATCTGCGCCAGAAGATCACCCAGGCCCAGGCGCCCGTCGCCGCGCCCGCCCCCGTCATCCCGATGCGGCGGCTGCGCAAGCGGGTGGTGAATGCCGATGCGTAAGTCGATCCTGACGATGTTGACCCTGGCCTTCGCCGTCCCCGCCGGGGCCGCGCTGTGGCAGGCGCAGGATCTCTCGCGCTTTTTCGCGGCTTCGGCCAGTTCGGGCGATCTGCTGCAAGGCTGCACCGATGTCCCCGAGGCCGTGGCGCTTGCCACCGAGCTGCGCGACCGCGCCCTGCGGATCGAGCGCTATATGGAGGCGCTTGATACCCGCAAGGCCGAGATTGCGACGGCCGAGGCCACGCTGAAGGCCCGCGCGACCGAACTGCGCCAGCAGAAATCCGGCATCCAGACCCGCCGCGACGGCGCCTCGCAGGCGGTGCGCGAAGATATTGACCGGCTTGTTGCCGTTTACGACCAGATGAAGCCTGCCGAGGCCGCGGCGGTCCTGACCAACCTTCCCCCCGACTTCGCCGCCGAAATCCTGATGCGCGTCCAGCCTGAAAACGGCGCCCGCATCATTGCCTCGGTCGAACCTCGCCAGGCCGCCCTGCTGACCGCCCAGATGGGCGCGCGCAGCGTCCGCAACGACTAGGAGATAGGCCCATGTTTGGGATCGTTGGAATCGTCGTCACCTTCGCGATGGTCTTCGGGGGCTATATCCTCGCCGGGGGGAAAATGGGCGTCATCACCCATTCGCTGCCCTTCGAGATGATGATGATCGGCGGCGCGGCCATCGGGTCCTATCTGCTGTCCAACGACAGCCACACGCTGAAGCACACGCCGAAGGGGATCATCCAGGCCTTCAAGGGATCGAAATGGACCGAGGCCGATCACCAGGACGTCCTGTGCCTGATGTTCCAGCTGCTCAAGATCGCGCGCGAGAACCCGGTGGCCCTGGAACAGCATATCGAGAACCCGAAGGATTCGTCGGTCTTCGCGGCCTATCCGCGGCTTCTGGCGGATCACGACGTGGTTTCGCTGATCGCGGACACGCTGCGCTCGGCCAGCCTGAACTATGACGATCCCTACCAGGTCGAGGAGATGCTGGCCCGCCGCCTGGCCGGCCTGCGCGAGGATTCGATGCATGTCCCCCATGCCCTGCAAAGCATGGCCGACGCCCTGCCCGCGCTTGGCATCGTCGCGGCCGTCCTTGGCGTCATCAAGACCATGAGCGCGATCGACCAGCCGCCTGCCGTCCTGGGCGGGATGATCGGCGGCGCCCTGGTTGGCACCTTCCTGGGCGTGTTTCTGGCCTATGGCTTCGTGGCACCTTTGGCGGCCCGGCTGGGCGGCGTCATCAAGCAGGACCTGGCCTTCTTCGATGTCATCAAGTCGGTGCTGATCGCGGGCTTGCACCAGCACGCGACCAATCTTTGCGTCGAGGTCGGGCGCCAGACCGTGCCCGACCATGTCCGCCCCAGCTTCGACACGCTGGAAGCCGCGCTGCGCGACCTTAAGAAGGCCGCGTGATGCTGGGCGCCCTGGTCATCGCCCTTGGGGTTTCCGGCGCGGCGTCGGCCGAGATGCCGATGCTGCCCGATGCCGCGGCCCTGGCCGAGGACGCCACCGGCTGGCTTCTGGACGGAGAGCCGCTGCCCCGTGACTATCGCCTCCGCCTGCTGTCCATGCCGCCCGAGGCCCGCCTGCAGGCCTTGGTCTTCCTGCGCCGGGCCGGGCTGCTGACCGCCGATGCCTGGCCCCTTGCGGACATCCTGAACCCTGCGCCCGCCGCCCCCGGAAAGGAGGCCGAATGACCGCCGCCATCCGCGCAAGGCCCCGCAGGCAGATCGACGCCTCGGTCCTGGTGACGGGCGGGCTGGTGCTGATCGTCATCTCGATGGTGATCCCGCTGCCGCCGTCGGTGCTGGACTTCGGCTTCGCGCTGTCCATCGCGGCGGCCGTGCTCGTCCTGGTCATGGCCTCGCTGGTGGACCGGCCCACCGACTTCCAGGCCTTCCCGATGCTTCTGCTGATGACGCTGGTGATCCGGCTGTCGCTGAACGTGTCCTCCACCCGGCTGATCCTGACCCAGGGCCATACCGGCACGGATGCGGCGGGCCATATCATCAACGGCTTTGCAAGCTTCGTGGCAGGCGGGTCTCTGATGGTCGGGCTGACGGTCTTTGCCGTCATTTCCATCGTGAACTTCATGGTCATCACCAAGGGTTCGGGCCGCATGGCCGAGGTGGCGGCCCGGTTCGCCCTGGATTCGCTGCCCGGCAAGCAGATGGCGATCGACGCCGATTTGAACTCGGGCGCGATCGACCACCAAGAGGCCAAGAACCGCCGTCTTCGCGACCAGCAGGAGATCAATTTCTTCGGCTCGCTGGACGGGGCGTCGAAATTCGTCAAGGGCGATGCGGTCGCAGGCATTGTCATCACGCTGGTCAACCTGCTGGTGGGCCTGGGCATCGGCATCGTGTCTCATGGAATGCCGGTGGGCCAGGCGATGGCGACCTATTCGCATCTGACCATCGGCGACGGCCTGGTGGGCCAGATCCCCGCCGTCATCACCTCGATGGCGGCGGCGCTGCTGCTGTCTCGGGGCGGGGCGACTGAAACGACCACGCGGCTTCTGTCCAGCCAGTTGATCCGCAGCTGGCAGCCCGCCGCGGTTGTCGCGGCGGCGATGCTGCTCATGTCCTTCGTGCCGGGGATGCCGCGCCTGCTGTTCCTGGCCATCGCCGCAGCCCTGGCCTTTGGCGGCTGGCACCTGCACCGCAAGGCGCAGATGGCCGCGACCGCCCTGCCCGACCTGCCGGCGGAGCCCGCTACCCCCCGGCCAGCCGCCCGCATCGGCGACGTCCTGGACACCGACGAGATCAACGTCGAGATCGGCACCGACCTGGTGCTGATCGCGCTGGACCAGGCGCGCGGGCTGGGCAGCCGGATCACCAACCTGCGCATACATATCGCGCGCGCCTATGGCCTGATCCTGCCCGATGTCCGCATCACCGACACGGACGAACTGTATCCCGGCGACTACCAGATCCGCATCCACGGCGTCGTGCGCGGCCGCGGCAGCCTGCGTCCGGGCAGGGTCCTGGCGCTTGGGCCGGACCATGTCCTGCAAGGCCTTCCCGGCGATGCGGTGCGCGAACCCGTTTATCTCAGCCCCGCCCGCTGGATCGACCGCGAGGATCAGGACGATGCCGCCACCCAGGGCGCGACCGTGGTGACCCCGATGGAGGTCCTGTCTACCCACCTGATGGAGGTCGTGAAGGCCAACCTGTCGTCGCTGCTGACCCTTGGCGCGATGCAGCGCCAGATCGAGGAGTTGAAGTCCCTCTCCGACACCGGGCGCGCAGACCGCAACCGGCGCTATTTTGACGGCATGATCCCCGACAAGGTTTCGCCCGAGACGCTGTTGGCGGTCTTGCGCGCGCTGCTGGACGAGAAGGTCTCGATCCGCAACCTGCCGCTGATCGTGGACGCCATGGCCGAATTCCGGGGGATCGATTCGATCGAAACGGTCTACGAACTGGTCCGCAAGCGGTTGCGTGGGCAGATCACGCAGCAATACAGCGATCCGTCCGGCGGAATCTCGGCCCTGCAACTGCATCCGGCATGGGAGGCCGAGTTTGTCCGCGCCGACAGCGAAACCGGCCGCGCGGGTGGCGGCGCCCTGACCCCTGCCCTGTCGCGCAAGCTGCTGGAGGCCGCGCGCCGGGCCATGGCCACGGTGGAACCCGCGTTGCAGACCGTGCTGGTGGCCCCCGACCACCGCCGCCGGATGCTGCGCGCGGTGCTGGGATCGAACGGCATCGCCATACCCGTCCTGGGCCTCGAGGAAATCGACCCGGGCGCCGAGCTGCGCCTGGTCGGCACGATCGAGGTCGGATGATGTGGGACCAGCTGGGCCAGCTGCTGCCGGGGTTCAGCTGGACCTGGGTGCTCGTCTATCTGCGCGTACAGGCCCTGGTGCTGGTCCTGCCGGGCCTGGGCGAACGCGTCCTGCCGATCCGCGTGCGCGCCGCTGCGGCCCTGGCGGTCACGCCGATGCTGGCGGGCCTTGCCCCGCCCGCCGCAGCACCCGGCGATGTCGTGACAACGGTGGCTCAGGCCGCGGGCGAGACGCTGATCGGCCTTGCCGCGGGCATGGGCCTGCGGCTTCTGGCGCTGTCGCTGGACATCGCCACCTCGGCCATCGCGGCGACGGCTTCCTTGATCGCGATCGAGTCATCGCG
>JAPSIP010000341.1 GCA_031178645.1 Paracoccus sp. (in: a-proteobacteria)
CACACCCGCGCCAAGGCCGGGCTGTTCGACGTCAGCCACATGGGACAGGTGCTGGTTGCGCCCAGGGACGGCACCCTGGAAACCGCAGCCCTTGCCTTGGAAAGCCTGATCCCCGCCGATGTGCTGGGGCTTGCGCCGGGCCGGCAGCGGTACGGGCTGTTCACGAATGATGTTGGCGGGATCCTGGACGACCTGATGTTCGCCAACCGGGGCGATCATTTCCTGCTGGTGGTGAATGCGGCCTGTGCAGACCAGGACATTGCGCATCTGCAGGGGCTGGAGGGGGTCGTGGTGACACCGGTGACGGACCGCGGCCTGCTGGCGCTGCAAGGCCCGCTTGCGGCTGAAGTGCTGGCCCGGCTGGTGCCTGCCGTGGTCGACATGCGCTTCATGGACAGCCAGATCCACGGCTGGGACGCGGCCGAGTTGTGGATTTCGCGGTCGGGCTATACGGGCGAGGACGGGTTCGAGATCTCGGTCCCCCAGGCGCGGCTTGCGGATTTTGCGCGGGCGCTTCTGGACCAGCCGGAAGTGGCCCCCATCGGCCTTGGCGCGCGCGACAGCTTGCGGCTGGAGGCGGGGATGCCGCTTTACGGGCATGACATGGACGCGGACGTGACCCCGGCGCAGGCCGCGCTTGGCTGGTCGATCCCCAAGTCCCGCCGTACGAGCGGGACGCGCGCGGGCGGCTTTCCCGGCGCGGACGTGGTGCTGGCGGAATTAGCCGCTGGGCCTGCAATGACACGCCGCGGTCTGCGCCCCGAGGGCCGCGCGCCCATTCGCGAGGGCGTCGCGATCTATGCCGAGGCCGAGGGCGGCGAGCCTGTCGGCCATGTGTCATCGGGCGGCTTCGGCCCTTCGGTCGGCGGTCCCATTGCCATGGCGCGCCTGCCCGCCGATCTGCCGGAAGTCGCGACCGTTTATGCCGACCTGCGCGGCAAGCGGGTTCCCGTCGCCATCACGGCCCTGCCCTTCGTCACCCCGTCCTACAAACGCTGAGGATCCCATGCTGAAATATACTGAAGACCACGAATGGCTGCGTGCCGAGGGTGACGAGATCGTCGTCGGCATCACCCCCCATGCCAGCGAGCAACTGGGCGATGTCGTGTTCATCGAACTGCCCGACGAAGGCCGCGAGATCGAGGCCGGCGAGGAGGTCGTGGTGATCGAATCCGTCAAGGCGGCTTCCGACATCTCGGCCCCGATCGCGGGCATCATCACGGCGGTGAACGCGTCCCTGGCGGATGCGCCGGGCAGCGTGAACGACGATCCTCAGGCCGCCTGGTTCTTCCGCATCAGGCCAACTGACCCCAAGGCCATCGAGGGCTTCATGGACGAAGCCGCCTATCAGGCGCTGATCGGCTGATGTCGCGATGGGGGACTTTGCGTCCCCCATACCCCCTGCAGGATATTTTTTCACAGAAGATGTGGCGCGCATGACCCGCTGGAAACTGACCGACTATAACCCCGACGATTTCGCGAACCGCCGCCATATCGGCCCCTCGCCGGCCGAGATGGCCGACATGCTGAAGGTCGTGGGCGCCGAAAGCCTCGACGCGCTGATCGACCAGACCGTTCCCGCCGCGATCCGGCAGGACAGCAGCCTGGACTGGCCCGCGCTGTCAGAGGCCGCGCTGCTGGACCGGATGCGGCAGGTGGCCGCCAGGAACACCGTGATGACCAGCCTGATCGGCCAGGGCTATTACGGCACGGTGACGCCGCCCGCCATTCAGCGCAACATCCTGGAGAACCCGGCCTGGTACACGGCCTATACCCCTTACCAGCCCGAGATCGCCCAGGGGCGGCTGGAAGCCTTGCTGAATTACCAGACCATGGTGGCCGAACTGACGGGGCTGCCGGTGGCTAATGCCTCCTTGCTGGACGAGGCGACTGCGGCGGCCGAGGCGATGGCCATGGTCCGGCGGCAGTCGAAGTCAAAGGCCGACGCCTTTTTCGTGGCCCATGACCTGCACCCGCAGACCATCGCCGTGATCGAGACGCGGGCTGCGCCCTTGGGCATCCGCATCGTCAAGGCCTCCATCGACGATCTTCAGGCCGATCAGGTCTTTGGCGCGATCTTCCAGTATCCGGGCACTTATGGCCACATCCGTGACCTGACGCCCGAGATCGAGGCGCTGCACGCGGCCGGAGCGCTTGCGGTGGTGGCGACCGACCTG
>JAPSIP010000342.1 GCA_031178645.1 Paracoccus sp. (in: a-proteobacteria)
GGCCCGCTGAACGCCGCGCGGCTGGTTCAGGCGACCAGCCGCGTCCCGTCATGGCCCGCGATTCGCAGGTCCATCAGCGCGCCTTCCGGCTGGTCGCTGGCAAAGGCCACCTCGGTGAACTGCTCGGTCCGGCCAAGGCGCGGGCCTTCGGTCAGGACGCGGTGGGTGCGGCCAAGCTGCGCGTCCAGGTGACGGCGTAGCGCGGCCTCGCCCGCCTCGCGCAACCGAGCGGCGCGGTCGCGGATCACCGGGCCTTGCACGGCAGGCATCCGCGCGGCGGGCGTGCCCTTCCGCGGCGAGAAGGGGAAGACATGCAGGAAGGTCAGCCCGCAGTCGTCGACCAGCTTGACGCTGTTCTGAAACATGGCATCCGTTTCCGTCGGAAAGCCCGCGATGATGTCTGCGCCGAAGACGATGTCGGGGCGCAGGCGCCGGGCTTCCTCGCAGAAGCGGATCGCGTCATCGCGCCCGTGGCGGCGCTTCATCCGCTTCAGGATCATGTCGTCGCCTGCCTGCAGGGACAGGTGCAGATGCGGCATCAGGCGGGGTTCCGTGGCGATGGCCAGCATCAGGTTTTCATCCGCCTCGATCGAATCGATGCTGCTGATGCGCAGGCGCGGCAGATCCGGCACCAGCCGCAGGATGCGCATCACCAGATCGCCCAGACGCGGCGTGCCGGGCAGGTCGGCGCCCCAGCTTGTCAGGTCCACGCCGGTCAGCACGACCTCGTTGAAGCCGCGGCCGACCAGCCGCTTGATCTGTTCCACCACCACCCCCGCCGGAACCGACCGGGAATTGCCGCGACCGAAGGGGATGATGCAGAAGGTGCAGCGGTGGTCGCAGCCGTTCTGGACCTGGACATAGGCGCGATGGCGGCCAAAGCCGTCGATCAGGTGGCCCGCCGTTTCCTTGACCGACATGATGTCATCGACGCGGATCTTTTCCGTGTTGCCGATCAGGTCGGGGGCGCGCAGGCCCTGCCACGTCTGGGGCTGCATCTTTTCGTGGTTGCCGATCACGCGCGTGACCTCGGGCATAGCGGCGAAGGTCTCGGGTTCGGTCTGGGCGGCGCAGCCGGTCACGATCACCGGCGCGCCGGGGTTTTCCCGCGCCAGCCGGCGGATTTCCTGGCGGGCCTTGCGGACGGCCTCGGCGGTCACCGCGCAGGTGTTGACCACCACGGCGCCGGACAGGCCCGCAGCCTCAGCCATTTCCTTCATCGCTTCCGTTTCATAGGCGTTCAGGCGGCAGCCCAGGGTGGAAAAGACAGGCGCGGTCATGATGCGAGCCACTCTGGGGTCAGCACGCCCGAAAAGACATGGGCCGTCGGCCCCTCCATCCAGACTCCGTCGTCGCGCCAGTCAATATGCAGCACGCCACCCGGCACGTTCACGGTTACCCGCCGTCCGGTCAGCCCGCGCCGCGCCGCGGCCACGGCAGCCGCGCAGGAACAGGACCCGGATGCCAGTGTCGGCCCCGTCCCGCGTTCCCAGATGCGCAGGATGATCTCGTCGCGCGACAGAACCTGCACGACCTCGACATTGGTGCGCTGCGGATAAAGCGGGTGGTGTTCCATCGCCGGGCCGAAGCTTGCCAGATCGACGGATGCCGCGTCATCCACGAAAAAGGTCACATGCGGGTTGCCCATGCCGGTCGCCACGGGATCGCCCTCGATAGGCAGGTGGTCGATGTCCACGTCCCGGTCCAGCGGGATCGCGCGCCAGTCCAGCACCGGCGGTCCCATGTTCACCCGCGTCAGGCCAGCCCCCGCATCCTCGGCCAGCAGCACGCCATGATCGGTCCGCAGTCTGAGGCGGTCGCGGCCGGACTGGTCCATCACGTAGCGTGCGATGCAGCGGGTGGCATTGCCGCAGGCGGCGCTGATCGACCCGTCCGCGTTCCAGAACCGCAGCCGGACATCGCTGTCCTCGCCGGGCTGGATCACCGCCAACTGGTCGAACCCCACCCCCCTGTTGCGGTCGGCGATGCGCGCGATCACGCCCGCCTCAGGCGGCGTGCCGCCCCCGCGCAGGTCCAGGACGACGAAATCATTGCCAAGCCCATGCATCTTCATGAAGGGCAGGCCGGGGGCGGATGTGCTGTTCATGGGGGCCATATAATCCCTGCGTTGATTTTCCGCCAGTAGGGACGACTTTTCCGCTTGACGCCCCCGGCA
>JAPSIP010000042.1 GCA_031178645.1 Paracoccus sp. (in: a-proteobacteria)
GCAGGCGGGTCAGGATGCGTTCGCTGTCCACCAGCGCCTTGGGACAGCCGAGGCTGACCATGCCGATGGTCGGCTGGCCCTCGCGGCGCCCCAGAAGGCTGTCATCGGAAATACGGGCGCGGGCCAGGTCGGGGCGCAGGTCGGGCGGGTTCATGTGCATCCGCCGCAAATAGGTGATTCGGTGCCGCCAGAAAAGAGGAGAGACGGCCCCGCCCCCACAATCGCGCGATCAGGCAAGGCCGGGCTTTTCATGATCGCCTGCCGGCCCCATCATCAAGGCCATGAAAAAGATCGGCGGATGGATCGTGATCGCCCTGGTTCTGGGCTCGATGGTGCTGGCGGATATCGTCATGGCGCAACCCGCAGGCCTGGGCTGACGTTGGGCGGCAGGCGGCGGGTTGCACCGTCGCCTGAACGTGATTTTCCCCTGCGCGACCAATCGGCAAGATGGCCCCATGAAACGATTTCGCCTGATCCTGACCCTTGCCGCGGCACTGATGACCGTGGCCCCCGCCGCAAGCCACGCCAATATCGTCGAGCGTGGGCGCTTCATCGATGTGGAAAACCATCGCGGCGGCAATGTGCTGCAGATGGTGCAGTTGCGCGAACGCCTTGCCCGGTCGGGCAAGACGGTACGGATCCGGGGATACTGCCGGTCGGCCTGCACGATCCTGACGACCATGCCCAATGCCTGCCTGGGACCGAAGGCGCGGATCGGCTTCCACGCGCCGCGCCTGCCCAACACGCAGATCATCCCGCCCTTTGTGGACCAGATCATGGGCAACTATTACAGGGGCGGGATCCGCGACCGCTGGTTCGGCGGCTGGAACCGGTCGATCGAGATGAACATCATCAGCGCCCGCGAATATGTCCGGCTGGATCGCCAGGCCCGCATCTGCGACAGCCTGGTGCGGCAGGGTTCACTCGCGCAGCCGCCAGCCCGTCGCGAAGATCCAGCGGATCGCCGCGCAGCAGACCGCGATCATCAGCGCGACCGCGACCAGCGACACGCCGACCGGCACGTCCGCAAGGCCGAAAAAGGACCAGCGAAACCCCGACACAAGGTAAAGGACCGGGTTGAGCTTGGCGACGCCTTCCCAGAATGGCGGCAGCATGTCCGCCGAATAGAACGCGCCGCCCAGAAACACCAAGGGCGTGATCACCATCATCGGAACGATCTGCAACTGCTCGAAGCTCTTCGCCCATAACCCGATGATGAAGCCCAGAAGGCTGAAGCCCAGGGCGGTCAGGACCAGGAAGGCCAGCATCCAGAACGGATGCAGGATATGGACGCCCACGAAGAAGAAACTGGTCATCAGGATCACCAGGGCGATCAGCACGGCCTTGGCGGCGGCTGCGCCGACGAAGCCCAGCGTCACCTCGATCCAGCCCACCGGCGAGACCAGGTATTCATAGATCGTGCCGCTGAACTTGGGAAAGTAGATGCCGAAGCTCGCGTTGCTGACCGATTGCTGAAGGATCGTAAGCATCATCAGGCCGGGCACGATGAAGGCGCCGTATTCCACGCCCTCGACCGACTGGATGCGCCCGCCGATGGCCGCGCCGAAAACCACGAAATACAGGACCGTGGACACGACCGGCGACAGCAGGGACTGCATGATCGTGCGGAAGAAGCGCGTCATCTCGTGATGAAAGATCGCCCAGACGCCGGGCCAGTTGATACCACTCATGCCGTCACCTCCTGACGCGGTTCGGCAACCAGCGTCATGAACACTTCCTCAAGGCTGGATTGCCGCGTGGACACGTCGCGCACCATGATCCCCTGCCCCGCCAGATCGCCCAGCAGCCGCGCAATGCCCGTCCGGTCGGCGCGCGTGTCATATTCATAGGCCAGCGACCGCCCATCCGCCGACAGCCGCAGCCCGCGGTCCTCCAATGCATCGGGAATGGCCGCCAAGGGATCGATCAGCTCGACCGTCAGGGTCTTCTTGCCGAACTCGCCCATCAGTTCGGCGGTGGGCCTGACCAGCAAAAGCTGGCCCTTGTTGATGACGCCGATGCGGTCGGCCATTTCCTCGGCCTCTTCCAGGTAATGGGTGGTCAGGATGATGGTCACGCCCTCGCGGCGAAGCTGGTCCACGACCTCCCACATCTCGCGGCGCAGGGCCACATCGACCCCGGCGGTGGGTTCGTCCAGGAACAGCACCTTGGGCCGGTGCGACAGCGCCTTGGCGATCAGCACGCGCCGCTTCATCCCGCCCGAGAGTTCACGCGTCATCGCGTCGCGCTTGTCCCACAGGGCAAGGCTGCGCAGGACCTGTTCGACATAGGCGTCGTCCGGTGCCTCGCCGTAAAGACCGCGGGTGAAGCGGACGCAGTTGATGACCTTCTCGAAGGGCTCCAGCGCGATTTCCTGCGGGACAAGGCCGATCAGCTTGCGGGCGGCGCGCCAGTCGGTGCGGATGTCGTGCCCGCCCACGCGGACCGTGCCGCCGGTCGGCACCACCAGCCCGCAGATGACCGAGATCAGCGTCGTCTTGCCCGCCCCGTTCGGTCCCAGAAGGGCGATGATTTCCCCTTCGTGGATGTCCAGCGACACGTCGCTCAGCGCCTTGGTGCCGCTGTCATACTGCTTGGAGAGGTTCTCGATCTGGATGATCGCACTCATTCCGAAATCCTTTTCACTTGCAACACCGGGGCCTGGCGCCGCAGCATCGCGACAAGCGCCAGGGCCAGGATGACGAAGCCCGCCGCCCCGGCCAGAAACGCCCCCGGATAACCCAGATGGGCCACCAGCGGCGTCGATGCCAGAGGCGACAGGAACTGCCCCAGGAAAATGGCCGAGGTGATCAGCCCCGACACCAGCCCGCGATAGCGCGCGGGCGACGCGTTCAGCGCTGCGGTGATGAAGGTCGGGATGCAGAAGCCCAAGCCCGCGCCGATCAGCGCCGCACCGGCCATGGCAATCGCCAGCGACTGCGCCAGGGCAATGGCCGCAAAGCCAAGGGCCAGCAAGGCATAGCCCGTGACCGGCGTGGCGATCCGTCCCAGCCGGATCAGCCCTGACACTACCGACATCACCGCGGCCGAGGCCATCATCGCCCCCATCACCGCCCCCGCATGGCGCGGGTCGTCCAGCCCGATGTCCCGCAGGTGATAGGGCAGTTGCGTGGGCACGGCATAGAAGATCACGAAGGTCAGGCCGGCCGCGCCCGCCATGACGCCCGCGACCATCCGCCAGCCAAGATCGGCGGGCAGGTCCGGCAGCACGCCGTGCCCGCGCCCGCCCGCGCGCGGCGGCTCGGGCAGGATCCGCCACAGCAGCGGAAACAGCGGCACCGCAAGCGCATAGATCGCAAAGGGCAGCCGGGGATCGCTTGCCGCCAGGGCGCCTGCGGTGGTGACGAAAAGAAGGCCGCCCAGATTGGTCGAGGCCATCTGGTATCCCATCAGCCGCCCGCGCGCCGGGCCGTCGAAGTAGTCCCCGATCAGCGCCGCCTGCGCCGTCATGATCAGCGCGACCCCCAGGCCAAGCGCCAGGCGGCTGGCCAGGATCGCCTCGATCGTGGGCAGATACAGCCCCGCCGTTCCCGCCACGGCATAGATCGCCAGCCCCCACAGAAGCGGGCGGCGGCGTCCCAGCCGGTCGGTCAGAACCCCCGCCAAGGGCGCGACAATGGCCACCAGCAGCGAGGGCGCGGTGATCAGCAGGCGGGTGATGGTCGGGGCGAGCGGGTCATCGGCGAAGGCGGCCTCCAGCCCCGGAAGCGAGGGGGTGATCGTGGCGTTCGACATCACCGTCAACATCGCCGCCAGCATCAGCCCCCAACTGCGCGGGTCGAACAGCAGCCGGTCCATCAGCCGTCATCCTGGGGGTCATAGGGCCGGGCATGGCGCGCATGGGCCAGGGCATCGGCCCACCAGTCCAGCCGATGGGCAAAAACCGCCATCGCAGCCTCGGCGGCGGCCGCGTCATTGGCATCGCTGATATGGCCCAGTTCGTCGAATTTGCGCCAGGGCGACGTGAAGCTGACCGTGTCGCGCAACGCGACGGTGTGCAATTCGGCCAGGATGATCCGCAGGGCCTCCAGCGCCCGCAGGCCGCCCGATATCCCGCCATAGCCGATCAGCCCCACGGGCCGCGCCCACCATTCGGCGGTGACGCTGTCGATCAGCGTCTTCAGGTGGCCCGGTTCGGCATGATTGTATTCGGGCGTCACGATGACGAAACCGTCGAGGCCGGCCATCTGCTTGCGCAGTCGCCCGATCGCGGCAGCATCGCCCGTCTGCACAGGCAGCAGGTCGGGATCGGCAGGGTCGATGGTGCGCGTGGCAAAGCCGTGGGTTTCCAGCTGACGGATCACCCAGAAGGCCACGCGGTCGTTGATGCGCCCTTCCCGGATCGACCCCAGGATCACCCCGATGCACTTGCGTTCCGCCATGAGCTGTTCCTTGCGTTCCTGATCGGGCTGCGCCCCTAAAGACAATCGTCCTTGGTCAAGAACAAGGCGAAAAACTCCGTGGCCCCCTGCATGTAATCCTCAGGCCAAGGCTGGCAAGAGCAACCCGAGGACTTACAAGGCCCAGGTTCGGCCATGGCATCGGCCAAGTCTTTTTGCTTCTGATACCATCTACTTACTTTCCAAGACGGCTCAAGTCCCTGGCATAATACCATCGCAGTCCCGCTGAGAGTGCGGGACATTGGTCCCGAGAGACTTCTTCAGGGCAATCGTAATTTCCGTCAGTTTCAAGCTCTGCGAGCCCGGAACTTAGAAAACGACGCTGAAGCGACTTTTCCGGCCTCATGGCCTTCAGTATGGGCAAGAGATCCGCAGTCATCTCTTCAAAGGCCTTCGTCAGGTCCTCGACGCAAGCATTGTTGGGATCCATCCTGCGCAAACTATCGCAGTAACGAACGGCATTTGCGGCGCAGTTCATGTCCATCATCGAGGCCATGCGCTGATCTTGCAGAGTAATCTCCGAGCAGGATCTGACCCATTGACCCAGGGTAGCCGGCGGCGAAGCTGGCTGCTCGGCCCATGAAACGCTTGTCATGCCAACTGCGCAGACGGCAACTCCCCGCAGGATCTTCTGTTGCAAGACAGCCTACCCCCGCGCTGCCAGCAAACTCTCGTCCAGGATATCCATCGCCTCCTCGAACACCGCGTCGGGAATGGTCAGGGGCGCAAGGAAGCGGACCACGTTGCCGTAGACGCCGCAGGTCAGCAGGATCAGGCCGCGCTTCAAGGCCTCCTCGCGGACGCGGTTGGTGAAATCGGGGTTGGGGCTGTCGCTCCCGGGCAGGTTGAATTCGACCGCGTTCATGAAGCCGGGGCCGCGGATGTCGGCGATCTGCGGGATCTGGTCGCGGGCGGCGGCCAGCCGCTGCTTCAGCCGCTGGCCCAGCCGGGTGGCGCGGTCGCACAGGCCTTCTTCCTCGATCACGTCCAGAACGGCATGGGCTGCGGCGACACCCAAGGGGTTGCCCGCATAGGTGCCGCCCAGGCCGCCGGGATGGGGGCTGTCCATCACCTCGGCCCGGCCGGTCACGGCACTGATCGGCAAGCCGCCGCCCAGGCCCTTGGCCATGGTCACCAGATCGGCCGCGACGCCGTGATGTTCCATCGCGAACAGCTTGCCGGTGCGGGCAAATCCGGTCTGCACCTCGTCCGCGATCAGCAGCATCCCGTGATGGTCGCAAAGCGCGCGCAGTTCCGCCATGAAGCCCTGCGGCACCTCGTAAAAGCCGCCCTCGCCCTGCACGGGTTCCACGATGATGGCGGCCACGCGGGCAGGTTCCAGATCGGCCTTGAACAGTTGTTGCAGCGCCTTCAGCGCGTCTTCCTTGGACACACCGTGCAGCGGGTTCGGGAAGGGCAGGTGCCAGACATCGGGCATCATCGGCCCGAAGCCCGCCTTGTAGGGCTGCACCTTGCCGGTCAGCGCCATGCCCATGAAGGTCCGCCCGTGAAAGCCGCCCGCGAAGCTGACGATGCCGGGGCGGCCGGTGTAATGGCGGGCGATCTTGATGGCGTTTTCCACCGCCTCGGCGCCGGTGGTGGCGAAGATCGTCTTCTTGCCGAAATCGCCAGGGACCAGGCTGTTCAGCCGTTCCGCAAGCGCCACATAGTTCTCGTAAGGCACGACCTGGTGGCAAGTGTGGGTGAAGCGGTCCAGTTGCGCCTTCACGGCCTCGACCACCTTGGGGTGGCGGTGGCCGGTGTTCACCACGGCAATTCCTGCGGCAAAGTCGATATAGCGGTTGCCGTCCTTGTCCCAGATCTCGGCGTTCTCGGCACGCTCGGCATAGATCTGCGTCGTCATGCCCACCCCGCGAGAGATCGCGGCATTCTTGCGGTCGGTCATGGTGGTCATCGGAATCGCTCTCCCCTTGATTCGACGGGATGCTAGCGCAGCGCCGATGCGCCGAACAGGTCCGGCCTTGCACCGCCTGCCCCGCCGCGCGATGCTGCCCCACCGACCCAGGAGGTTCCGATGCTGTCCCGCACCCTTGCCGTTATTGCCGCCACCGCCTCGCTTGCCGCCTGCCAGGACGCGGGCGAACGGTCGGTGTCCATGCTGCGGCCTGGCAGCAGCTTCACCGTGGCGCGCATTGACGGCGCCCCCGCCCCCGCGGGCGTCACGCTGGAGGTGGGCGAGGGCGGCCGCGTCACCGGCCGCGCGCCCTGCAACCGCTACAGCGGCCAGTTGACCGAAAGCGGCGGCGCGATGACCGTCAGCGGCACCGTGATGACCCGCATGGCCTGCGCAGAGGCTGATCGCATGATGGCCGAGACGCGCTTCGGCATGGCCCTGGGCAGCATCACCGCCGCCCGCCGCAGCGCCGACGGCATCGCCCTGACCGACCCCGAGGGGCGGGAACGCATCGGCCTGATCCCCGTCACGGGCGGCTAAGGCCCGTGTTCCCGATCCGCGATCACAACCCGTCCAACCAGCGACCCTGGGTCACCTATGGCCTGATCGCGGCGAATATCGCGATGTTCCTTCTGACCCTGCCGGTCGTGCAGGGCGGAGAATGGCTGTGGGTGCGACTGGCGCTTTACCCGCTGGCGGTCGTCAACGGGGAACTGATGTGGGGACTTCTGACCCACATGTTCCTGCATGGCGGGATCATGCATATCCTGGGCAACATGCTGTTCCTGTATATCTTCGGCGACAACCTCGAGGAACAACTTGGCCACGTGGGCTTCCTGATCTTCTACCTGGCCGCGGGACTGTTCGCCGCCGCGGCCCAGATCCTGGCCGAGCCGCTGTCGCCCATCCCGATGGTCGGCGCGTCCGGCGCGATCGCGGGGGTGATGGGCGGCTATCTGCTGCTGTTTCCGCGCGCCAAGGTCGATATCCTTGCGATCTTCATCGTCTTCTTCAAGATCTTCACCCTGCCCGCCTGGGCCGTGCTGGGGGTCTGGCTGGCGATCCAGCTTTTCGGCGGCTACACGACGCCAGGCGATACGGGCGGGGTCGCCTATTGGGCCCATGCGGGCGGCTTCCTTGCCGGGGCGGTCCTTGCGCTGCCGCGCTTCCTGTACCTGGGCGGGCCGGGCTTCTGGGCGCGCACCCACGGCTGCCCCCCGCATCCCGAGGCCGTCTATGGCCCCAGCCGCATCCCGCGCGTGGGTCGCTAGGGCTTTCGCCCCAAGCTCATGTGCCGCTTGCGGCCGAAACCGGGGCGGCGGCTGACCTCGAATCCTGCCTCGGCCAGGGCGCGGCGCACGCCGCCTGCGGCGGTATAGGTGGCGAATGTGCCCCCCGGCGCGGTGCAGCGCCCGACATGGGCCATGATCTCGTCCCCCCACATCTCGGGGTTCTTGGCCGGGGAAAAGCCGTCCAGGAACCAGGCATCCGCCCTGCCCTGCCAGCCGGGCAAGGTCTGCGCGACATCGCCGATCACCAGCCGCAGCCGGACCTGACCCACCTGGATGTCATCGCCGCCCCAGCCTGCGCGAAGCTGTGCGGCAAGATCCGCCAGTTCGGGAAAGGCGGCATGGGCCTGTTCCAGTTGCGCGATGCTCATCGGCCAGGCCTCGAAGCTGGTCATCGTCACCGGAACCGCCGCCACCTGCGCCAGGGCCAGGCAGTTCAGCCCGGTCCCGAAGCCCAATTCCGCCACGTGAAAGCCCGGCCGCAGCCGCGCTGGCAGGTCGTTGCCGTCCAGGAAGACATGGCGCGTTTCCGCCAGCCCGCCGCCCAAGCTGAAATAGGGATCGTCGAAGCGGGTGGACACCGGGATGCCGCCGTCGCGCCAGTCAAGCTGCGGGTGGCGGGCGGGATCGGGATCGGGTAACGCGCTCATGCCCGCAGCTAGGGGAAAGGGACAGGTTTTGACAAGCGTCACGATCATCGGCGGCGGCATCTTCGGCCTGACCTGCGCGTGGGAGATGACCCGCCGCGGCGCCCGCGTCCGCCTGATCGAGGCGCAGCGGATCGGCGCCGGATCATCCGGCGGCCATGTCGGCGCGCTTGCCCCCCATGCGCCGGAAAACTGGAATCCCAAGAAAGCCTTCCAGCTGGACAGCCTGCTGATGGCCCCGCACTTCTGGGCGGGAGTCGAGGAAGCCGCAGGTCTGCCCGCCGGCTATGCCCGCACCGGCCGCTTGCAACCCGTGGCCGATGCCGCCGCCGCAGACCGCCTGTCTGACCGCATCGCCGCCGCCAGGGAACGCTGGCCCGAAGCCTGCGCGATGCGCCTGATCGACGCCCCGGACAGCAGCCTCGTGCCCGACAGCCCTTCGAGGCTTTGGCTGTTCGACGGGCTGACCGCGCGCCTCTCGCCCCGCGCCGCCGGTGCCGCCCTTGCCCAAGCCATCCGCAACAGGGGCGGAGAGATCGCCGAGGGTCAGGCCCTCGGTGATCCCGCAGGCCCGGTCCTCTGGGCGACAGGCACGCCGGGGCTTGCGGATCTGTCGCGCGATCTGGGACGCCCTATCGGAAAGGGCGTCAAGGGCCAGTCGGCGCTGCTGCGATACCCCGCGCCCGACGCGCCGCAAATCTTCGCCGAGGCGCTTCATATCGTGCCACATGCCGACGGAACGGTGGCTATCGGCTCGACCTCGGAAAACGACTACGACCATCTCGACCCGGACGACCAGATCGACGGGCTGATCGCCAAGGCACGCGTGATCTGCCCTCAACTGCGGGACGCCCTGGTGATCGACCGCTGGGCAGGCGCCCGCCCCCGCGCGCGCAGCCGCGCCCCGATCCTAGGACCCTGGCCCGGCCGCCCCGACCATTTCGTCGCCAATGGCGGCTTCAAGATCGGCTTCGGCATGGCGCCCAAGATCGCGCAGGTCATGGCCGACCTGATCCTGGACGGCCACGACGCCATTCCGGATGACTTCCGCCTAACCTGATTTCACTTTGGCTCAAATATCCGCGGGCTTCCGAGCGCCCGGAAAAAGGTCCAGTGGGCACGACATCCGGCTGCGTCGGGTCGAAATCGACGCAGCCGGATGTCGGAAAAACCCTTGCGGGCCTACCCGAGGCGATCGCCACCTATCGCGCCGACTACGCAGCCTATTACGAGCGCTGCAAGCGCGCCGACAGCCCGGCCATGCGCGATCCGAATGCGGTCGTCTATCTGGT
>JAPSIP010000343.1 GCA_031178645.1 Paracoccus sp. (in: a-proteobacteria)
CCAGTCCGCGCAGCAGGTCCAGAAGCCGTGCCTGCACGCTGACGTCCAGGCCTCCGGTCGGTTCGTCCATGAAGACGAGGCGCGGGCCCGTGACCAGGTTCCGGGCGATCTGCAGCCGCTGCAGCATGCCGCCTGAAAAGGCCGAGGGCCGGTCATCGATCCGGTCCGGCCCGATCTCGACCCGCTCCAGCCAGTCGATTGCGGCATCGCGGATGGCGCGATAGTTGCGCGCGCCCACGGCCATCAGCCTTTCGCCCACATTGCCGCCGGCGCTGACGCCCATGCGCAGACCGTCGCGCGGATGTTGATGGACATAGGCCCAATCGCCGCGCAACAGGCGCCGCCGGTCGGCTTCCGAAAAGGCCAGCACGTCGCGGCCCTCCCACAGGATGGCGCCTTCATCGGGGGACTGCATCCCCGCCAGGCACGACAGCAGCGTCGATTTGCCCGATCCGCTTTCGCCGACGATACCTAGCACCTCGCCCGGCCACAGGTCGAAGCTGACATCGGCGCAGCCGATCCGGTGGCCATACCGCTTGGTCAGCCCCTGCACCTGAAGGAGCGGCAATGCCATGTTCGCGCCGTCCATCACGCCACCTCGCTTTCGGCAGCCAACCGGCCGCAATGTCCGTCCGACTGTCGCCCGTTGCAGAAATCCGTGTCCGAGCAGACGAACATCCGGCTGCCCCGGTCATCGGTGATGACCTCGTCCAGGTAGCTGCCCGAGGCGCCGCACAGGTCGCAGTTGTGATCGGCCTTGGAGGCGACGAAGGGGTGATCCTCGAAGTCGAGGCTGACCACCTGGGAATAAGGCGGCAGCGCATAGATGCGGCTTTCGCGGCCCGCACCAAACAGCTGGATCGCCGGACTGCCCGCCAGCTTGGGATTGTCGAATTTCGGGATGGGCGAGGGGTCCATGACATAGCGCCCTTCGACTCTGACAGGATAGGCATAGCTTGTCGCGATCTCGCCATGCCGGGCGATGTCCTCGTACAGCTTGACATGCATCAGGCCGTATTCCTCAAGCTCGTGCATCTTGCGGGTTTCGGTTTCGCGCGGTTCCAGAAAGCGCAAGGGTTCGGGGATCGGCACCTGGTAGACGAGGATCTGGCCCTCGGTCAGCGGCCGCTCGGGGATGCGGTGGCGGGTCTGGATGATGGTCGCCTCGGCCGTGCTTTCGGTCACCGCCACCCCGGCTGTGCGTTGGAAGAAGCGGCGGATCGACACCGCATTGGTGGTGTCATCTGCGCCCTGGTCGATGACCTTCAGCCGGTCATCGGGCGTCAGGCAGGCTGCAGTCACCTGCACGCCACCCGTGCCCCAGCCGTAGGGCATCGGCATTTCGCGGCTGGCGAAGGGCACTTGGTATCCGGGGATCGCCAAGGCCTTCAGCAGCGCGCGGCGGATCATCCGCTTGGTCTGCTCGTCCAGATAGGCGAAGTTGTAATCGCTCACAGCAGGCCCCTTTCCGCAAGGGCCGATTCCAGGGCCTCGGGCGTGGTGAAGCGGATGGCGTCCATGCCGAAAGCGCGGGCGCCCGCCACGTTCCTTTCGCTGTCGTCGATGAAGACGCAGGCATCGGGCGCAACCCCCGTGCGTTCGCAAAGAAGCGCGAAGATGGCGGCGTCAGGCTTGGCGACGCAGTCCTGGCCCGACACCACCGTTGTGGCGAAGCTGGTGCCGAGGCGGGGATGCGTGGCGACACCGGTTGCCCATGTTTCCGCCGACCAGTTGGTGATCGCATGGATGGCGTGGCCGCGATCCCTCAGCCGCTCCATCAGCGCCCATGTCCCCTCGATCGGCTGCGCGATGGCCAGCCCATAGTTGGGCAGGTAGGACAAGAACATCGCGCGATCATCCTGATCGGCGATGGCGGTCGCGATTTCTGCCCAGGACTCCCCATGGTCACCGCGCAGGTTCAGCGCGGCAAAGCCGATGCGGTCCATGAAGGCATCCGCGGCGGCGGGATCCAGCGAGGGAAAGGCCGCCCGCGCGTCCCACCGCACCAGGACGTTACCGATGTCGAAGACGATGTTCATTCCGCGGCCTCTTTCAGGGGAGTTGTGGCCGGCGCGCCCATAGCCTCGGCGCGCAACCGCCGCACCAGTTCCAGTTCGGCCTGGAAATCGACGTAATGGGGCAGCTTGATATGCTCGAGGAAC
>JAPSIP010000344.1 GCA_031178645.1 Paracoccus sp. (in: a-proteobacteria)
CGCATCACTGCTGATGGTCACCTATTGGGCGGGCGCGAACCTGTACCTGATCGACACCGCCAAGGCCGACTTGGCCACCTGGCAGGCGATCCTGATTTCGGTTGGGTCGCTGGCGCTTGGCTGGCTGATCTATGACACGCTGTGCAAGTCCAGGCTGGGCGAGACGCCGACGATCCTGATGCTGCTGCTGTTCGCGGCGCTTGTCGTGATGGGGTGGGGTTACAACGAGGTCTTCACCGGCCGCGCGGCGCTGCTGCACCTGGGCGCCTTCACCGCGACCATCATGACGGCCAACGTGTTCTTCATCATCATGCCGAACCAGCGGATCGTGGTAGCGGATCTCAAGGCAGGGCGTGCGCCCGATCCGAAATACGGCAAGATCGCCAAGCTGCGTTCGACGCACAACAATTATCTGACCTTGCCGGTCATCTTCCTGATGCTGTCGAACCACTATCCGCTGGCCTTTGCCAGCCAGTACAACTGGCTGATCGCGGCGCTGATCTTCCTGATGGGCGTGACCATCCGGCATTTCTTCAACACGATGCACGCCCGCAAAGGATACCAGTGGTGGACCTGGGCGGTGACGGTGGTGCTGTTCATCATGGTGATGTGGCTGTCATCCGCCGGTCTGAACCAGGACAGCCTGGAACAGGCCGAGGCCCGTCCCCTGACCCCGGTCGAGACCCGCTTTGCCGAGGCCGAGGGCTTCCAGCAGGTCAGCGACGCCGTGCTGGGCCGCTGTTCCATGTGCCACGCGCGCGAGCCGGGTTACGAGGGCATCCACCATGCGCCGAAGGGGGTCTTCCTGGAAACCCCCGGCGACATCGCCAGACACGCGCGAGAGATCTATGTCCAGGCCGGGCTGACGGACGCGATGCCGCCCGCGAACGTCACCTATATGGAGCCGCAGGAGCGCGCGCAGATCATCCGCTGGTTCCGGGCGGCGGGTGGCGCGAGCTTGGCGGGGATGTAGGCCCGTGTTCCGTATCCGGCCCGCACGGCCCGAGGATACGGCAGCCTTGTTCGATGTCCGCACGTCGGTCTGGGAAAACCACCAGGGGATCGAGGAACTGGCCAGGCTGGGCGTCACTCCCGAAAGCGTTTCGGCCATGATCGTCGCGGCCCCTTGCTGCTGGGTCGCGGTCGAGGACGAACGGATCGTCGGCTTTTCCATGATCGACGACGACCGGGGAACCCTGTTCGCCGCCTTCGTGCGCCCGGAATGCGAAGGGCGGGGCATTGGCGGTGCGCTTGTCGCCAAGGCCGAGGCCGCACTGTTCAAACGCCACCCTGTCATCTGGCTTGAAACCGGCCGCGGCACCCGCGCCGCTGCCGTTTACCGCCATCTCGGCTGGGGCAGCGAGACCGACTTGGGCGGCGGCAATATCCGCCTGTTCAAGGCGCGCCCGGGCTAGCGGTCGAAGACCTTCTTCAATTCCCGCACCGCGAAATCCGCGAACATCCGCACTTTTGGATCCTGCAACCGCCGATGCGGGGTGAGGCAGCCGAATTGCGACGGCAGGGGGCGGTTCTGGGGCAGCACCTCGACCAGGCGGCCAGTCTTGATGTCGGCGGCCACTTCGTACAACGGCCGGTTGGCGACGCCCTCGCCGCCCCGTGCCCAACCGGTCAGCACGTCCCCGTCGTCGGTGTCGAAACGGCCCGAGACCATCATCTTTTGCGGACCGTCCTCGGTCTGCAGGACCCAGTAGAACTCGGGGCTGCGGGGATAGCGCAGCAGCAGGCAGTTGTGATCGACCAGATCCTCGGGCGCCTTTGGTGTGCCCTGCCGCAACAGGTAATCGGGCGAGGCAACCAGCACGCGCGGGCAGTCGGCGATCTTGCGCCATTTCAGCGCCGAATCGGCAGGCTCGCCTAGGAAGAACGCGAGGTCGATGGCGTCCTCGACGATATTGACGTTCCGGTCCGACAGCCTCAGCCGAAAATCGACGCCGGGGTTTTCATTGCAGAAGGGCGGGATCAGCGGCGCGATCAGCCGCCGCCCCAAGCCCAAGGGCGCGGTCAGGCGGATCACCCCCTGCGGACGGCCCGAAAAGCTGCTGACCAAGGCCTCGGCCTCGTCCAAGGTGTCGATGACGCGGCGGGCGTTGTCATAAAAGGCGCGCCCGATCTCGGTCGGGGTCAGCTTGCGG
>JAPSIP010000345.1 GCA_031178645.1 Paracoccus sp. (in: a-proteobacteria)
CGCCAGCCATTCCGACCCAGAACGCTGGGCCTTGCTTTATGCCGCCCTGATGCGCTTGCAGGACGACCGCCGTTTCATCGCCAACCCCGCCGATCCGCTGACCGACCGGCTGGGGCGCATGGCCAAGTCGGTGCGCCGCGACATCCACAAGATGCACGCCTTCGTCCGGTTCCACGAATTGCCGGCACAGGGTCCGCGCCGCAGCTTTGGCGCCTGGTTCGAACCGGAACATCCGATTCTTGAAGCCGCGACCCCTTTCTTCGCCAAACGGTTTGCCGACATGGACTGGCTGATCGCCACGCCCGAGGGCACGGCACGTTTCGACGGCACGCTGTCCTATGACCCGCCTGCGGACCGCCCGAACCTGCCGGACGATGCCAGCCACGACCTGTGGCAGACATACTTCGCCAACATCTTCAACCCGGCCCGGATCAAGACCAATGCCATGCGGTCGGAAATGCCGGTCAAGTATTGGAAGAACCTGCCTGAAACCGGGCTGATCCCGCAGATGCTGGCCGATGCGCCGCGCCGGGTGCAGGCGATGCGCGATGCTGGCGCCTCGACCGCGCCGGGCTTCGCCGCCAAGGTCACGGCGCGGATCCGCCAGGCGCCGGACGAAAGCCTGCCGCAGGACATGGACAGCGCCAGCCGGCAGGCCAGCCGCTGCACGCGCTGCGATCTGTGCCACGCGGCGACGCAGACCGTCTGGGGCCGGGGCGATCCCGCCGCGCCCCTGATGATCGTGGGCGAGGCACCCGGCGATCAAGAGGATTTGCAGGGCCAGCCTTTTGTCGGGCCGGCGGGCCAGCTTTTGCACCGCACGATGGAACAGGCGGGCCTGGACCCTCAAAGGGCTTGGATGACCAATGCGGTCAAGCATTTCAAGTTTACCCCGCGCGGCAAACGCCGCATCCACCAGACGCCCAATGTCTCGGAAGTGAAGCATTGCCGCTGGTGGCTGGATCTGGAACGCAACTTCGTGCAGCCCCGGCTGACGCTGGCGATGGGCGCCACCGCGGCCTTTGCGCTGACGGGGAACAGCCGCCCGCTGACGCCCCGACGGGGGCAAGTGGAACAGGCGCTGGATGATGGGGGGCCGGTGCTGCTGACCTGGCACCCCAGCCTGATCCTGCGGCTTGACAGCGACCGCGCGGCCGAGGCGCAACAGCAGTTCGCCGCGGATCTGGCGCAGGCCCGTCAGATGATCGCCGCGTAAGGCTTCTTCGTTGCCCAAATACCCCCGGGGCCGCAGGCCCCTTACAACGGCTGCCCCGTCAGCAGCCTCGGCATCGGTTGGACCGCCAGCCCCGCCGCCTGCCGCATGAAGCCGCGCCGCAGCGCAGGGACGGCCGTGACCAGCCCCATGCCGATACCGCGCGCCGCCGACAGCAGCGGATGGTCGCTGCCGAACAGGCGGTTGACCCCGTCCATGCCAAGCGCCAGGGCGGTCGCGTCAAAGCGCCGCCAGCCCTGATAGCGTTCCAGGACCAGTTCGGACCCGATATCCTCGCCCCGTCGGGCCGCATCGACCAGCACCTCGGCCAGGGCCGCGACATCGCGCAGGCCCAGGTTCAGGCCCTGTCCTGCGATGGGATGGACGCCATGCGCCGCATCCCCCACCAGGGCCACCCGGTCGGCGGCATAGCGTTCGGCCAGAGACAGGCTAAGGGGATAGGTGAAGCGCGCACCCGCAAGCGAAATCCGGCCCAGGTAATCGCCAAAGCGTGGACGCAGCACGTCCAGGAAGGCATCGTCATCCAGAGCGGCGATGGCGCGGGCATTGTCATGGGTCTCGGACCAGACGACGCTGCTGCGGTTGCCAGGCAGGGGCAGGATCGCCAGCGGCCCGGTGGCCATGAAATACTGCTGCGCGATGCCGTCATGGGGGCGGTCATGGGCGATGGCCGCGACAAGCGCGGTCTGGCCGTAATCCCAGCCCTGCCGCCGGATCCCCGCGCGACGCGCCACGCCCGATCCGCGCCCGTCGGCGCCCACCAGCAGCCCCGCACGGATGCTGCGCCCGTCCGACAGCACCGCCTCGACGCCCGCGCCGGTGGCCTGATGATCCGTGACCGACAAACCGATCTGGTGCTGCACCCGGTCCTGCATCGCCCCCAGCAGGGCGCGATAAAGAAACCGATCCTCGAGCATGA
>JAPSIP010000043.1 GCA_031178645.1 Paracoccus sp. (in: a-proteobacteria)
CCCGCCGCGACCTGGCTGGTCCACAGCATCCCCCGAGCGCCTCGGCCCAAGCGCAGCATGGCATGGCCGTTGTCGTCGACCTGCCGCCCCTCGACAAAGGCGGTCAGCTCGGCCGCGACCTCGGTGATGGGCAGGCCCGAGACATAGGCCGCCAGATGCGCCGCATGGGTGCCGATGTCGGCGATCACGCCGCACTCCCCGCCGAGGGCGGGATCCGGGCGCCAGCCCGGCTGCGCCGCACGGCCGGGGCGCGCCAGCCAGTCCGAGACGAACTCGACATGCACCAGCCGGATGCGGCCCAACTGCCCTTCGGCCACCAGCCGCCACGCCTCGCGGATCATCGGATAGCCGGCATAGCTGTAGGTCAGGATCAGCAGCGCCTTGCCGGCCTCGGCGATGCGCGCCAGACCCTCGGCCTCGGGCACGGTCGCGGTCGGGGGCTTGTCAAGGATCACGTGGATGCCCGCTTCCAGGAAGGCGCGGACCACGGGCAGGTGCAGATAGTTCGGCGTCACGACCGGCACGGCGCGGATGCCGTCGGGCCGCGCCGCCTCGGCCCGCGCCATCTCGCGCCAGTCGTCATAGCTGCGGTCAAGCCCGATGGCCTCGGCCGATGCCGCCGCGCGCGCAGTGTCCGAGGACAGCGCACCGGCCACCAGCGTGAAGCGGTCGTCGATCCGCGAGGCGCGGCGATGCACGGCGCCGATGAAGGCGCTCTGCCCGCCGCCCACCATGCCCAGGGGGATGCGCTGCATCTCAGCCCAGGCCCAGCATGGTGCGCAGCGCGGCGCGGTCCGGCGCCTCGCCCCCGGCGAAATCGTCAAAGGCGGTTTCGGTGGGCTGGAGCAGATGCGCCTCGATGAAGGGCGCGCCCTCGGCCGCGCCCTGGGCGGCGGACTTGACGCAGCATTCCCATTCCAGGACGGCCCAGCCCCGGTAACTCTCCAGCGTCAGGCGCGAAAAGACGCCCGCGAAGTCCACCTGCCCGTCGCCCAGGCTGCGGAAGCGCCCTGCCCGGTCGGTCCAGCCCGCAAAGCCGGAATAGACGCCCTGCCGCGCCGAGGGCAGGAACTCTGCGTCCTTGACGTGGAAGGCGCGGATACGGCTGGCGTAATGGTCGATGAAACCCAGGTAGTCCAACTGCTGCAGCACGGAATGCGACGGATCATAGTTGATCACGGCACGGGCATGGTTGCCGCTGGCCTCCAGGAACCGCTCGAAGTTGGTACCGTCCATCAGGTCTTCGCCCGATGCAGTTCATAGGCGTAATTGACGCCCTGCTCCTCATGCGCGTCCAGGATCGGCTTCCAGCGGCGGGCAAGTTCCGCAAAGGCTTCCTCGACCAGGCCCGCCGGGCGCTGCGGCCAGGGATAAAGATAGGGCCAAGCAAGCGCGCCGGAAAAGCCCACCTGCACGTCCAGGCCCAGATGGCGAGAAGCGCAAGCGGCCTTGATGACCTGCCCGCCGGCCCATTCTGACTGTTCGTGCGGCTTGCCGCGCAGGGCCTCGGGCGCGAAGGCGTCGAACTGCGCGGCATAGGCGGGATGGACCGCGACAAGCTGGCCCTGCATATGGGTCGGAAGCTCGGTGATCTCGACGCCCGCCTCGCGGCAGATGCCCGCGATCTCGTCGCAGTAATCCTTGGACTCGGCGGCGCGGTCCAGGTCGATGAAGCGCCGATCGACGGGCAGCTGGATGCCGCGACAGCCAAGGTCTGCCGCCCATCTCGCGATGTTGGGCAGGCTGTCGAAGGGTGCAGCATCGCCCGCGAATTGCGCCAGAAAGATCGCGGTGCCCTTGATGTTCCGCTGCGTGTCGATTGCCACAACGGCTCCTTTCTCAGGCCGGGACGCTCTGGGACGCCAGAAGGCTGGCGGCCGCTGCGGGGTCCAGGGCCTCGGGACGGGCGCAGGTGGTGGTCATGGGCACGAAGCGGCCCTCCTCGCCCGATTGCAGGATCGCGGTCATCACTTCGACCACATGCAGCGCCAATTCGTCATTGCAGCGGTGCGGGCGGCCTTCGGCGATGGCAAGCGCCATGTCCGCAAGGCCCGATGTGCGATAGTCTGCGACGCTTTTGCCGTTGTTCGTCTCGCGGTTCGGCGGCCCCAGCGGGTGGTCCCAGGCGGGCAGCGCGGCGGGATCGGCGCGGCGCGTCATGCGGATCTCTCCGTCGAAGAAGTTCGGGTCGGGGATGTGCAGCGTGCCCTCGGTTCCGTAAAGCGCCATCGGCTGCAGGTCATGCTGGTGGACGTCCCAGCTGGACTGGAAGCTGATGACGGCGCCGCCTTGGAACTCCAACAGGGCGTGGATCGTGGTGGGCGTCTCGACCGGGATCCGCTCGCCCTTGCGCGCGGCCGAGCCGATGGTCCGCGTCGGGCTGGGGGTCGAGGCGAGCGCCGCGACCCGCGCCACCGGCCCCAGAAGCTGTACGAGGTTCGAGATGTAGTAGGGCCCAAGGTCCAGAACCGGCCCGCCGCCCTTCAGGAAGAAGAAATCCGGGTTCGGGTGCCAGCCTTCCATGCCGCTGGACATGACCGCGCAGTTGCCCGAGGTGACGCGGCCGATCGCGCCGCTGTCCACGATGTGCCGGGCAAGCTGGTGGCTGGTGCCCAGGAAGGTATCGGGCGCCGATCCGATCCGCAGCCCGCGTTCCGCCGCGATGCGGGCCAGTTCGCGCCCTTCCTCCAGCGTCAGAACATAGGGCTTTTCGGAATAGACGTGCTTGCCCGCCTGGAGCGCGCGCTTCGAGATGTCAAAATGCGCGGCAGGGATGGTCAGGTTCACGATCAGGTCGATGTCAGGGCTTGCCAGCAGCGCGTCCACGCTGCGCGCCTCGATGCCGTACTCAGTCGCTCGCGCCTCGGCCGCGGCATGGTTCATGTCAGCCACGGCGACAAAGCGGATGCCCGCGAAATGCGGCGCGCGGCCCAGATACGAGGCCGAGATGTTGCCGGCCCCGATCAGGCCCAGTCTAAGATCACTCATGGTGTTCAGCCTTTCAGGGTCTGCCAAGCCTCCGCAGCCTGGGTCGCGAAACGGTCGAAATCGGCGGGCTTTTCATGTTCGGCCACCAGAACCTCGACGCGGGCGTGGGTCCGCAGGGCCGCAAGGATTGTGGGCCAGTCCATCGTGCCGGTGCCGGGGTCGGCCCAGCCGTCCTCGTCCACCTTCTCGCCTTCCGGTGCGATGTCCTTGAAATGCGCCGCAGTAATGCGCGGCCCGTATTTGGCGATCCAGTCCAGCGGGTCGCCGCCGCCGCGCATGATCCAGGCAATGTCGGCTTCCCAGTCGATCATCGGCGCCTCTTCCAGGATGATCTGCATGGGCGTCCGGCCGTCGGGCAGGGCGTGGAACTCGAAGTCGTGGTTGTGCCAGCCGAAGGTCAGGCCGCGTCGGGCCATCGCCCCATGCGCGGCGGCAAGGCGGGCGGCAAATGCCTGCCATCCGGCGGCATCCGTGGGCCGCTGGCCCGGGCCGCTGTGGGGGGCGAAGATCATCGTGGCGCCGACCTGGCCCGCGATCCGGGCCACCCGGTCGGGGTTTTCCTCGACAAGATCCAGCGAGACGTGCAGCGACGGCATGGTCATGCCTGCGGCCGGCAGGGCCTCGGCGATGGCGGGCAGGTCGTCGAAGACGCCGCCGAAACCCTCGGCCGCGTCATAGCCGAGCACGCCAAGACGGCGGATCACATCGGCATAAGGCGTGGCGAAGCGGGCCGAATAGAGTTGCAGGGACAGTTTCATCATCTTCTCCGTGGCAAAGTCTCAGATCCGCGTCTCGGTGGCGGCGTCGAACAGCGACAGGCTGGCGGGGTCGAAGCCGATGGACAAGCACCTGGCCCGCGCGCACGCGGTCCTCGCCGTCCAGACGGACGCGGAAGGGGGTATCTCCAAGCCGCGTCCAGACAGGGGTGTCGGCGCCCATCGGCTCGACCACCTCGACCCGGGCCTCGGCGCGGATGGGCAGGGCGGCCGCCGCATCGCCGGTGCGGACATGTTCGGGGCGGATGCCCAGCACGGCCCGCAGGCGACCGGTGAAGTCATAGCCGGTGACATCGGCCTCCAGCGGGCCGTGGAAGATGTTGCCGTCCAGCCGGCCTGGCAACAGGTTCATGGGCGGCGACCCGATGAAGCCCGCCACATACAGGTTCGCGCGCCGGCGATAGATGTCGTCTGCCGTGGCAAGCTGCTGGATCTTGCCGCCGCGCATGATCGCGATGCGGTCGGCCAGGGTCATCGCCTCGATATGGTCATGGGTGACATAGATCATGGTATTGCCCAGGTTCTGGTGCAGCCGCTTCAGTTCCACGCGCAACTCGGCCCGCAGCTTGGCATTCAGGTTAGACAAGGGCTCGTCGAACAGGGACACGTCCACGTCGCGCACAAGCGTCCGGTCAATGGCCACCCGCTGGCGCTGACCGCCCGACAGGGCGGCGGGCTTGCGCTTCAGCAGCGGTTCAAGTTGCAGCGCCGATGCGGCGCGGGCGATGCGGGGGGCGATCTCGTCGCGGGGCACGCGGGCGTTCTTCAGGCCGAAAGACATGTTCCCCTCGACCGTCATCTGCGGATAAAGCGCATAGGACTGGAACACCATGCCGATGCCGCGTTCCGACGGCTCGGCCCAAGTGACGTTCTGCCCCGAGATGAAGATCTGCCCCTTGGTGGCGGGCTGAAGCCCCGCGATGCAGTTCAGCAGCGTTGACTTGCCGCAGCCCGAGTCGCCCAGCAGCACCAGGAACTCGCCCTCGTTCACGTCCAGCTTCAGGTCGCCCAGAACCTCGACCACGCCGTAAGCCAGCGTCGGGTCGCGGATCGAGACGGAGATGCCGTCCAGTTCGGATCGGGGTTCGGCGCGGAGTGCTTGTGCCATGGTCAGCCTTTCACGGCGCCTGCGGCGATGCCGCGGACGAAGAGTTTGCCAGAGAGAAAGTAGATCGTCAGCGGAACAAGGCCGGTCAGCAGGGTCGCGGCCATGTTGACGTTGTATTCGCGCACGCCCTGGACCGAGTTGACGATGTTGTTCAGCTGCACCGTCATCGGATGGCTTTCGGGCCGGGTATAGATCACGCCGAACAGGAAGTCGTTCCAGATCCCCGTGACCTGCAGGATCACCGCCACGGTGAGGATCGGCAGCGACATCGGCACCAGCACGCGCAGGAAGATGCCCCAGAAGCCCCCGCCGTCCACGCGCGCGGCCTTGAACAGTTCCGGCGGAAGCGAGCTGAAGCAGTTGCGGAACAGCAGCGTGATGATCGGCATCCCGAAGACCACGTGGACCAGAACCAGCCCCCAGACCGAGCCCATCAGCCTGATTTCCCGCAGGATGATGACGATCGGACAGATCATCACCTGATAGGGGATGAAGGCGCCGAAGATCAGGATGGTGAAGAACACCTCGGACCCCTTGAAACGCCAGTTGACTAGGGCATATCCGTTCACCGCCGCCACGGCGATGGACAGGATCGTGGCCGGCACGACGATCGCGACCGAGTTCCAGAAGCCGCGCGATAGCCCGCCGCAGTTCAGCCCGGTGCAGGCGGAGGACCAGGCCTTGACCCAGGGCTCGAAGGTGATTTCGACCGCCGGGGCAAAGATGTTGCCTATGCGGATTTCCGGCATCCCCTTCAGCGAGGTCATGACCATCACCCACAGCGGCAGCAGGTAATAGGCCGAGAAGACCAGAAGCCCGCCATAGATCATGATGCGCTTGCCCGACAGGCGGCGCGCGGGGGCAAGGCTAGCCGGTCCGTCCAACAGCGGCCGCGCGGAGCGGTGCTGCGGTGTGCGCCCGGAACGACAGCGGAGTAAGCGGCGTCCGACATGGCGCTTCCTTCCAAGCCGGAACAGCGCAAAGGGGATGATGATCGCCAGCACCGCGGCCAGCATCATGGTCGAGGCCGCGAAGCCCTGCCCCAGGTTCTGGTTGCCGAACATGTAGTCATAGACGTATTTCGCGGGCACTTCGGACGCGATGCCCGGCCCCCTGCGGGTCAGCGCGACCACAAGGTCGTAGAGCTTGATGATCCTGGCCGAGATCAGGACGATGCAGGTCGCGAAGACGGGCTTCATCATCTGCAGGACGATGAACAGATAGGTCTTCCAGGCGGGGATTCCGTCCACTCGCCTGGCCTTCCAGACATCCTCGTCGATGCCGCGCAGGCCCGCCAGCACGATGACCTTGGTCAGCCCCGCGCCCTGCCAGATACCCGCCGCCAGAAGCGCCAGGATGACCAGGCTGGGGTCGTTCAGCGGATCGAAGCTGAAGCCCGAAAAGCCCGCGCTGCGGACGATGTGCTGAAGCCCGAAATCCGGGTTCAGGATCCACTGGCAAACGACGCCCGTCACGATGAAGCTAAGGGCATAGGGGAACAGGATGATGGTGCGGAAGCCGTCCTCGAAGCGGATCTTCTGGTCCAGCAGAACGGCCAGCAGAAAGCCGATGACCAGCGTCAGGGCGCAGACTCCATACATCGCCAGGTTCTCGATGGACACCAGCCAGCGGGGCGTGGACCACAGTCGCTCGTATTGCGCCAGGCCCACGAAATCCAGCCGGGGCGGCAGGCGCGAATTGGTGAAGGAGTGGACCACCGTCCAGAGCGAGCAGCCGATGAAGACGACAAGGGCGGTCAGGATCATCGGGGTCGCGGCAAACTTGGCCTGCCAGTTCAAAAACCGGCGCAAGGGCGGGCCGGATCGGGCCATGCGGGTGCCTTCGGTCAGGGGAAAGGCCCGGCCCGCGGGGGCCGGGCGCGGGCATCACATATCGGACTGGACGATCTGGACAAAGCGCGCGTGCGCGTCCTCGGGGCTCAGATCCGATCCGAAGAACTCGGCCGTCAGATCCTCGACCTGGCCGCGCGAACCCGAGGACATCACCAGATCGATGGTCCGGATCGTGTTGCCGGCCTTCAGGGTTGCCAGGCCAGCCTGGGTGCATTCGTGGACCGAGGCCAGGTCGATGTCGCCGCGCACGGGCAGCGATCCTTCGGCGGCGTTGAAGACCACCTGCGCTTCCGCGGACAGGATCACCTGGGCCACGGCGCGCTGCGCCTCGGTCACGGACTCGTCGTCGTTCACCGGGAAATAGATCGCGTCTCCGCCCGTGGCGACGACGGGCTCGCACCCCAAGCCGATATGGCAGCCGTAATCCATGCCCGCCGTCTTGCCCGCCGGGGCGAACTCGCCCTGCATCCAGTCGCCCATCACCTGCGCCGCAGCCGCGCCCTCGATGATGCGGTTGGTGGCCATGTTCCAGCCGCTGAGATTGCCGCCCCAGGCCAGGTCGCGGGCAATGGCGTATTCGGCGAAGATGTTCTTCAGCGTGTCGCTGTTCAGGGCTTCCTCGTCACGCGCTTCGAAGACCTGGTTGTAGAACTCGGCCCCGCCGATCCCTGAGATCATCCCATACAGCAGCAGCGCCGTCTGCCAGCCCTGCATCCCAGCGCCAGCGGCAGGATGCCCGCTTCGCGCAGCGCGGGGGTGGCCTTCAGTTCCTCCCAGGTGGTCGCCGGCTCCACGCCCGCCTTCTCAAAGGCCAACAGCGAGGTCCACATCCATTGCGGCGAATGGATGTTCAGCGGCGCGCAGTAAACGCGGCCCTCGAAGGTGCAGGCATCCAGCAGCGACACGGGGTTAATGGTGTTGCGCCAGCCGTTCGCCTCGGCCACCTCGGTCAGATCCTGCATCAGCCCGGCCTCCACTAGTTTCTGCGCCTGCAAGCCATAGTTGAATTGCGTGGCCCCATCGGATCGCCGCCGATGATGCGCGACGCCATGATCGGCCGCGCCGTGGAACCCGAACCGCCGATGGCGCCGTCCATCCAGCTATGCTCGGTATGTTCCTCGAAGATGCGGGCCAGTTCCTGCACGGCCGCGGCCTCGCTACCCGAGGTCCACCAGTGGGTCACTTCCAGGTGGGCCGCCATCGCTCCGGCAGGCAAAATTGTCAGGGCAGCGCCCGCCAGCAGGCGGCGCATCGAAATCTTCTGCATTGTCATCCTCCCGTTGTTCCGACGCGGGTATCGCGCGGGCAGCGATCGGCTCGACCTCTCCCAAGTCGATGTAAACGATTGCTATACGAATCCATCTCATCACCATCGCCTTTCCGTCAGGAAAAATCGCCTTTCCGTCAGGAAAAAATGTAATCCTTTACATGAAGACCCATCCGCAGGACATCATGGCTATCGGGATCAAGGACATCGCTCGGCTGGCCGGGGTTCGACAGCGACGGTCAGCCGCGCGCTGTCCCATCCGGCGCGCGTCTCGCCCGAAACGCAGGCGCAGGTCATGGCTGTGGTGGAGGAACACGGCTAACGCGTGAACTCCTTCGCGCGCTCGCTGCGGGTGCGCCGGACCGATGCGGTGCTGGCCTTGGTGCCGAACCTGGGCAACCCGTTCTTTTCCGAAATCAATGCCGGCATCCAGGACGGCCTGACCCCGGCGGGCCTAGACCTGCTGGTGACCGACAGCCTGTCCCAGCAGGCGCGACGGCAATCCCCCGTCACCCATCTGCAGGCGGCGCGGGCGGACGGGCTGATCTGCCTGGATGGCGCCCTGCTGGCCGGCATCCTGGACGATCTTGCGGCAAGCGACGTAGCGGGCCGCGTGGTCTTGGCCTGCGAATGGCCCGAAGGGCGCGGCTTTCCCGCCGTGCGTAGCGACAACCGCGCCGGCATGGGCTTGGCCGTGCAGCACCTGGTCGGACTGGATCATCGGGATTTCGCGCTGTTGACTGGCCCCCAGGGCAACGTGCTGACCCGCGAACGGCGGGAGGGGGCCGAGGCCGCCCTGGCGCAGGCGGGGCTGTCCCTTCCCATTCGCGAATCGCCGGCGGCAGCTTCGAGATCCGCGAGGGCTTTCGCGCGGCCGGCGACCTGATGCGGATGCCGTCCCGGCCCACGGCGATCCTGTGCAGTTCCGACCAGCTGGCGATCGGCTGCATTTCCGGCCTGTCCGAACTGGGCGTCCGCGTTCCCCAGGACGTGTCCGTGGTGGGCTTCGACGACATCGCGCTTGCCGCCTATTCCCGCCCGCCCTTGACCACGATCCGCCAGGACCGCCGCCGCCTGGGCCGCATCGCGGCCGAGCGACTCCTGTCCAGCCTGTCGGGCAAGTCCCCGGCCGAGACGATGACCACTCTGCCGGTTGAGATCGTCGTGCGCCGCTCGACGGCGGCGGCCTCGGCGGGAGTGCAATAGCGTCGGCCGACCCGGCTGGTCGGCTGCAATCATCTGGCCGGGGTCGCGGTGGAAGACGCTCGCCCCTATCGTCGGGGGATTGGACCTGAAAGCCTTCGCTTCGCCAACCGGGTGATTTCTTGGGAGAGGCGCCCATCATGGTCAGCCAATATTGGTCACGTTTTTGTTAAATCCCAATGACTTAACCCTATTTTCTCGAAGTGGAAAGCGACGCCGTGAACACCGACTTTACAGGCGCCATTCTTTTTTTTTGACGTTAGATGGATGGGTCTAGTACGTTTGCCAGGCAATCTTGTCAGGGCAGTCCGGCTTGAAGC
>JAPSIP010000346.1 GCA_031178645.1 Paracoccus sp. (in: a-proteobacteria)
ATGTTCTTCAGAAAAAGGATTTCGTGGATCGCGTCGTCGCGGCCAGCGGCGCCAAGAAGGCCGACGCCCGCCCCATCATCGAAGCGACCTTGGCCCAGCTTGGCAAGGCGCTCGCAGCCGGCGAGACGCTGGCCGTTCCCCCGCTTGGCCGGGCCAGGGTCAACCTGGAACGTGATCAGCGCGGAGGAGAGATCATCACCCTGCGGCTGCGCCGCCGTCCCACCAATATCCGCCAGCCCGCCCGGCCCTCGGCCGATTGAACCCTGGTCGATTCGCCCTTGCGGTCGCCTTTCGCCCCTGCTAGATGCTGCGCGCACGGGTGATTAGCTCAGCGGTAGAGCGCTTCGTTCACATCGAAGATGTCAGCGGTTCAAATCCGTTATCACCCACCATTCTTTCCCTTTCGCCGCGTCCGTCAGATGATGAAAACTGCTGTCACGGACGCTGCCACCCTGTCCGTCGCGCCGATGATGGACTGGACCGACCGGCATTGCCGCGTCTTCCACCGGATGATGTCGCGCTGCGCGCTGCTTTACACCGAAATGGTGACGGCTCCTGCGATCATTCATGGCGACCGGTCCCGATTGCTGGATTACGACGCCCGCGAACATCCCCTGGCACTGCAACTGGGCGGATCGGATCCTGCCGAGCTTGAATCCGCCACCCGGATCGCCGGCGACTGGGGCTATGATGAGATCAACCTGAACGTCGGCTGTCCCAGCGACCGGGTGCAATCGGGCTGTTTCGGGGCGGTTCTGATGAAGACGCCGGATCTTGTCGCCGAATGCGTCTCGCGCATGATCGCCGTCAGCCCGGTCGAGGTCACCGTGAAATGCCGCATCGGCGTCGATGATCAGGTGCCCGAGGATGTCCTGCCGGCCTTCCTGGACAAGATGCGCCGCGCGGGCATCCGCCGTGTCACAATCCATGCCCGCAAGGCCTGGCTGCAAGGTCTCAGCCCCAGGGAGAACCGTGATATCCCGCCGCTGGACTATCCCTTGGTTCACCGGATGAAGCAGGACTTCCCGGACCTTCACCTGTCGATCAACGGCGGCATCGCGGACAGCGATTCCGTCCGCGACCACCTCCACGTCATGGACGGGGTGATGGTCGGGCGCGCCGCCTATCACCAGCCTTGGGACATGCTGGGGCAGGCCGACCGGCTTTGGGGAGACGCGCCGCCATTCGACTCCGCCGATCGGGTCGCCTTGGCCATGCGCCCCTATATCCTCGGCCACCTCGCGACGGGCGGGCGCCTGCACCAGATCACCCGGCACATGCTGGGCCTGTTCCACGGAATGCCCGGCGCGCGCGGCTGGAAGCGCACCCTGTCCGAAGGCGCGTCGAAGGGCGGGATCGAGGTCTATGACGCCGCCCTGCAGCAGGTCACGCAACTGGCCGCCTAGGCCGCCTTCTTCTTGATCCAAATATCCTGGGGGTGAGGAGCGCCCGGAAAAAGGTCCGGTGGACCTTTTTCAGCGACGAACGGGCGAAGCCCAACCGCAGGGGCCGAGGGCAAAGCCCCTTACTGCGCCGCCTTTTCGACGGCCTTTGCCTCGTTCCACAAGCGGTCCATCTCGGCCAGGTCGCTATCCTCGGGACGGCGACCGTCCAAGGCAAGCGCGGCCTCAATGGCCCGGAAGCGGCGCGTGAACTTGGTATTGGCGCGGCGCAGCGCCTGTTCGGGGTCGATCTCCAGGTGCCGTGCAAGGTTCGCCATCACAAACAGCAGGTCGCCGAATTCCTCCTCCAACGCATCGGGACCAAGGCTGTCGCGCGCCTCGACCAGTTCGGCGGTTTCCTCGGCGATCTTGTCCAGCACCTCGGCGGCCCCCGGCCAGTCGAAGCCCACGCGGGCCGCGCGGTTCTGCAACTTGACCGCGCGGGTCAGGGCGGGCAGGCCCAGGGCCACGCCATCCAGCGTGCCGCGCTCTGCCTTGCCCGCGCGCTCAACCGCCTTGATGGCTTCCCAGTCCTTGACCTGTTGGGCCGCCGACTTGTCGCGGGATTCGTCGCCGAAGACATGGGGGTGGCGGAAGACCAGCTTGTCGGAGATCGCCGCCGCGCAGTCTGCGAAATCGAACATGCCTTTCTCGTCCGCCATCTGCGCATGAAAGACTACCTGCAACAGAAGATCGCCCAACTCGCCC
>JAPSIP010000347.1 GCA_031178645.1 Paracoccus sp. (in: a-proteobacteria)
CATCATCAGCGATTTTGTTCGCAGCGAACGTGCCCTTGTTGCCCGTGGGGCACAGGTTCGACGGATCGACCCGTCGCAGGAACCGGGCACCGGACTTGGCTGGATGATCGACTTCAACTGGCGCGGTCAGCGTCGCAATGTCCGGCTGGACGTGACGCGGTTCGATCGCCCGTCCCATATCACGCTGGACGGACATTCTGACCAGTTCGACCTGTCGATCAACTTGACGGTCGTCGCGCTGAGCCGGGTGAAGTCGCGCCTGCTGTTCGAGACCGAGGTCCGGCCCCGCAACATGCGCGCGCGACTGCTGCTGCAGACGGCCAAGCTTGGCAAGGCGCAACTGGACCGGAAATACGACCAGCGGATCGCCGATTTCCTGACCCACCTGCGCGCCGCGGCCTAGTCCGCGCTGCGCTGCGCCTCTCGCAGGGGGTCGGCGGGATAGACGCCCAGCATGTCCAGCGAGGAGGTGAAGTAACGCAGTTCCTCCAATGCGCGCTGCAGGGCCGGATCCTCGGGATGGCCTTCGACATCGGCATAGAACTGCGTCGCGGTGAAGACGCCGTCGACCATGTAGCTTTCCAGCTTGGTCATGTTGACGCCGTTTGTCGCGAAGCCCCCCATCGCCTTGTAGAGCGCGGCGGGAATGTTGCGGACGCGGAAGACGAAGCTTGTCAGCATCCGGTCGGAGCGGCGGCTGAAATCGGGCTGGCGCGACATGATCAGGAAGCGGGTGGTGTTGTTCTGCCGGTCCTCGATCTCGTCGGCTAGGCTGTCCAGGCCATAGATCTCGCCCGCCAGGGGAGCGGCCAGGGCCGCAAGCGACGGCTGGCCGCGGGACGCGACCTCTTTCGCGGAACCGGCCGTGTCGGCGCCCGTCACCGCCAGGATGCCGTGCTTGCGCATGAAGCCCCGGCACTGGCCCAAGAGGACCGTATGGCTCATCGCCTCGCGCACCTCGGACAGGGGGGTGCCGGGCAGGGCCAGCAGGCTGATATGGACGCGCACGAAGGCCTCGTCCACGATATGCAGGCCGGATTCGGGCAGCAGGTGATGGATGTCGGCCACCCGGCCATAGGTCGAGTTTTCCACGGGCAGCATCGCCAGGTCGGCCTGATGGCTGCGCACGGCTTCGATCACGTCCTCGAAGGTGCGGCAGGGCAGGGCCTCCATGTCGGGGCGGGCCTTGCGGCAGGCTTCGTGGCTGTAGGCGCCGGGCTCGCCCTGGAAGGCGATGCGGTTGGTCGTGGTCGTCATGGGCCGCTGTCCGAATTTTGAAGACTCGCGGGGTCAACTATACCTTGATCCTTCAAAGCGAAAGCGGATAGATACCCGACGAATTGACGAGCTTACCAATGCGGGGATCGCACGCGATGTTCAACACCATGACCGTGACCAAGGCCGCAGGCGCGCTGATCGGCGCGCTGCTGTTTCTGATGCTGGCCAATTGGGCGGCGGGATCGCTGTATCACGTCGGCGCGACTCATCATGGCGAGGGCGAGGAAATCGCCCAGGCCTATTCGATCCCCGTCGAGGAAGCAGCCGGCGGCGAGGAAGCGGCCGAGGAGCAGATCGACTTTGCGGCGCTGATGGCCTCGGCCGATGCGGCCGCGGGCGAAAAGGAGTTCGGCAAGTGCCGGGCCTGCCACAAGCTGGACGGCACCGACGGCGTCGGGCCGCATCTGAACGGCGTGGTGGGCCGCGAAGTGGCCGCCATTGCGGGCTTCAGCTATTCGCCCGCCATGGTCGAGCATAAGGCCGAAGCCCCCGCATGGACGCCCGAAGCCCTGCAGGAATTCCTGACCAACCCCAAGGCAGATGTTCCGGGCACCAAGATGTCCTTCGCCGGTCTGCGCGACCCGCAGGCCCGTGCGAACCTGATCGCCTATCTGGAATCCAATCCCTGATCCGGCCGGGCAGGCTCTGGACAGAAGGCGCGGCTTCGGCCGCGCTTTTTCGTTTCGGGGTCATCGTCTTTCCTCACGAAATCGCGGCTTGATCGTGTCCACCGTGCTGCCTAGCGTGCAGCAGACACCACAGCCGGAGTTCGCCCATGCGCCGCCTTGCCCTGATCGCTGCCCTTGCCCTTGCCCCGGCATCCGCCGCCCTGTCGCAAGAGGCCGAGGCGGCCGGGGGCGATGAG
>JAPSIP010000044.1 GCA_031178645.1 Paracoccus sp. (in: a-proteobacteria)
CAGCTGCCGGTCAGCAGCGTCCACCACAGCTTGCCCGATGGCTCTTGGTACCAGGCAAAGCCCAGGTTGGTGGCAGCCGGATCCATGATGACATCGCGCGTATCGCGGGTGCCCATCCAGGCGGTCAGGGTCTGGATGTCGTTTTCGTAGGATTCCGAGATGTTCTCGCCGATCACCGTGCCGAAATACCCGGCCCGCCGCGCCCGATCCAGGGGCGAAGATCCGTCCGAGCCCCAGTGCCAGGCCCGGTTCTGCGCCGACATGTCGCGCGAATGGGCCAGGGCCGCCGCCGACAGTTGCGGGTTCAGCGTCAGCGGCGGCACGGCGATATTTGCCCGCAGCGTGTTGATTTGCTGCAACACGCGGATCGGAATTTGCTGTTCCTCGGCGGCGCCGATCTGGTTGCCGGCGGGCATTGCCCCCCCGCCCGGCGCGACCGGAGGCAGGCTGCGTGGCTGACAGGCTGCCAGTGCCATCAGCGACAGGGTCGCGATCACCTTGATATTCAGCATTTTTCTGCCATCCCTCATTTTCTTGTTACGTGGAGATCTATCGAATAGCGATGGCCCGATCAAACCCACGAATTCGTGAAAGGCGGGGCTGTGACATCCGCGCCTCCACACGAGTTTGAATTGCTGGAATCGCTGCCCGGGCCTATACAAATCTCCTGCCGCATGAGGCGGAGTGGTCAAGGCCGTCCAGCAAGAACGGCCATCCTTCGAAGGACATGTGACGATGAGCAAGTCATCTGCGATCAACCGCCGGACCTTCCTGGGTTCGGCCGCCGCGCTTGGTGCCGCCGGTCTGGCGTTGCCGTCGCTTGCGCAGCAATTCGACCCTTATACGGGCCAGCCCATCCAGGGCGCGATTCCCGGCGCCACGCCGGATGCGGGCGCCGTGCAATACGATCCGAACGCCGACCAGCGGCACAACATCTCGAGCTTCCAGGGCCAGGACTGGCGGCCGCATTTTTCGAACCTCACCAATGGCGCGATCCTGTGCGACCTGACCTCGCGCGCCGTGCATTTCTGGTCCGAGGACGGCAACACCTACAAGGTTTATCCCTCGTCCATCCCGGTGAGCGAGGATCTGACCCGCACCGGCCGGACCGAGATCATCAAGAAGGTGGAAGGCCCAAGCTGGTCCCCCACGCCCGAGATGAAGGCCCGCAACCCGGAATGGCCCGACTTCGTGCCGCCCGGGCCGGACAATCCCCTGGGCACCCATGCGCTGTGGCTGTCGTGGCAGTATTACCGCATCCACGGCACGCATGACACGCGCAAGATCGGGCGCAAGTCCTCGAACGGCTGCATCGGGCTGTATAACGAACACATCCAGGAACTGTACGGCCTGACCAAGGTCGGCACGCAGGTCCTGGTGATCTGATCGGGCCTCGCCGTCCTTGGTGAATCCCAAAGGCCGCCAGCATCCTGGCGGCCTTTGTCATGATCGGCCCTGGGGTGATCAATAACGCGTGCGGGACCGTTCCCGCGCGGGCAAATCGCCCGCGTGATCGAAGGCCCCTGAAGGCGCGGTCCTGCGTTCGGTATCGGCCAAGGCCTTCTTGCCTTGGTCGGCATTGGGATCGTTGGGATGCAGCGGGCCGCCCTCCTCCAGCATATCGGATGACTGCTGGGCCGACTGCTTGGTAGCCAGAGCCTTTTCGGCAAACGCTACCTGACTGGGCTTTTCCTGGTGATCGTCAGCAGTTGTTCCGTCGGCGTTGCGGCGGTCGCGTTCGGCCGTGGCGCGTTCCAGCGCATCGTTGAGATAGTCCAGCTTGCTGCGCATCCCTTCGTTTCCGCCAGCCGCCGTCACGCCCGAGGGGTCGGCCTTGCCGCGCGCCTCGCGGCCCTGCCTGTTTCCCAGGTCGCGGGCGCGGTTGCGCCGGTCGCGCAACCGCGACACCAGGTCCGACAGGTCCCGATCCTTCAGTTGGCCAAGCGCGGGCTGCCGGGCCTGGTCTGCCAGGTCCTGCTCGTCGCGGCTAAGGGCGCGCAGTTCTTCCGCGCTTGCGGGGGCATCATGCTTGCTCATGGGGTCCTCCTTTGCGTCGGAAACCCAACAGGAAGCCCGGGCAGCGGTTCCGCCCCGCAGGACCGGGGGCGATCACGTTTCCTTCGGATCCGATCTAGACCCAGCCCGAGAGATTGTCGCGCAGCACGTTCAGCATCACCTCGATATGCTCGGGGTCGTCGTTCAGGCAGGGGATATAGGTGAAGTCCTTGCCGCCCGCGTGTTCGAAGCTTTCGCGGATCTCGCCGTTGATCTCCTCCAGCGTCTCGATGCAATCCGAGGAGAAGGCGGGCGAGATCACAGCGATGTCGGTGATGCCCTTCTGCGCCAGTTCCGCCACATGTTCGACGGTATAGGGCCGCAGCCATTCCTCGCGCCCGAAGACGGACTGGAAGGTCGTGTCGATCACGCCATCGGGCCAGCCCAACGCCTCTTTCAGCAGGCGCGAGGTCTTCTGGCACTGGCAGTGATAGGGATCGCCCTCCAGCAGGTAGCGCTTGGGCATCCCGTGATAGCTGGCGACCAGCTTGGCGGGCACCTTGTCACCAAGCGCCCGCCGGACCGAGGCCGCAAGCGCCTGGATGTAGTCGGGCCGGTTGAAATAGGGTTCGACCGTGCGCACCGCCGGCTGCCATTTCTGCTTCATCAGCGCGCGGAACAACTGGTCGTTCGCCGTGGCCGAGGTCGCGCCCGCATATTGCGGATAAAGCGGCAGGAACACGATCCGCTGGCAGCCCGCCTTGACCATCCGGTCCAGCACGTCCTGGGTCGAGGGGTTGCCATAGCGCATGCAGAACTCGACCATGACCCCGTCGCCCCATTCGGCCTGGGCACGCTCGCGCAGCGCCTCGGTCTGGGACCGGGTGATGGTCATCAGGGGGCTTTCGTTCTTTTCCTGGTTCCAGATCAGCTTGTAGTTCTTGCCAGATGTGAAGGGCCGCTTGGTCAGGATGATGCCCTGCAACAGCGGCTGCCACTTCCAGGCCGGAAAGTCGATCACCCGCTTGTCCGACAGGAACTCGTTCAGATAGCGGCGCATCGACCAGTAGTCATGGCCGTCCGGCGTGCCCAGGTTGGCGATCAGGATGCCGGTCTTCTTCTTGCGGATCGAGGGGTGATCCGCGGGCGCATGGGCTGGCTTCATGTCTTCTTGGTCCTGATTTCTTTCAGCGCGTCTTCAAGTCGTGTGGTGGCCGAACCGGGCCGCAGCGGTTTCGGCTGCGTGTCGGAAGGCGACCATCCGGTCAGAAAGACCAGATCGAATGTCGTGGCGATACGGGACGGATCGTCGCGGTCGGGATTATGTTCGGCCATGATCGCGGCGGCGCGGGCCAGCACGGCCCGGCCCGTCGGGCGACGCAGGCGGGCGGCCATCGCGTTCCCCTCGCCCATGGCGCGCAGGTCATGGGCGAGGTGGAACAGGTCGCGATAGCTGGCCTTCTGCGGCAGCAGGTCGGCCACCGGCAGGGCCAGCCCCGCCCGGCCAATCAGGCCCCCCATGTCGCGGATGTCGCCCATCGGCAGGACGCGCGGCGACAGGCCGCCCATCAACTCAACCTCGGCCTGGGCCAGGGCGGCGCGGAGTTCCTGCAGGGTCTGGCCGCCAAAGCAGACGGCGATGAACAGCCCGTCCTCGCGCAGGGCGCGGGCGCATTGCACGATCTGGCCCACCGGATCATCCGCCCAGTGCAGTGCCATCGCATGGATCACCAGATCATGGGCGCCTGCCTGCAGATCCAGGACGGGATCGTCGGGGATGACGCGCGCATCCGGAAAGGCGCCCGCCCAAAGGTCGGGAAAGCCGGTGACCAGGGCGGGGGCCGTAAACCTTCTTTTAACCTCGGACAGCCTATCCTGGATCTCATCGGCGGCCAGACGGTGCAGGACATCGACAAATCCCTGGCGAATCGCCCGGTCCCGCTGGCGCAGCAGCGCGGGGCGGTCTGTCAGGGCGGGGCGGTCTGGTGCGGATGTGGTCATGGGGGTGGAACATAGGGTGCTTCAGGGGGCGATGAAAGGCGCGTTGCGCCTGCTTTATCCGCCGCAATGCGTGGCTTGCGGCGCGCCGGTCGCGGACGGCGGCGACGATCCGGGGCAGCTTTGCCCCGCCTGCTTTCCCGACACGCGCTTCATCACCGGCGCGGCCTGCGCGCGCTGCGGCGTGCCCCTGCCCGATGCCGGGACAGGGGCCGACGACCCGTCGCTGTGCTGCGACGACTGCCTGTCGATCGCGCGGCCCTGGCAGCGCGGGCGGGCGGCGATGGTCTATGCGGGCACTGGGCGGCGGCTGGTGCTGGCGCTGAAGCATGGCGACCGCCCCGACCTGGCGCCCGCGCTTGCGGCCTGGCTGGCCCGTGCGGCGGCGCCGCTGGTGGAACCGGATACGGTGGTGGCGCCGGTCCCCCTGCACCTGCGGCGCCTGCTGAAGCGGCGCTATAACCAGGCTGCGCTGATCTCGGGCCGGGTGGCGCGTGCGCATGGGGTGACGCATCTGCCGGACCTGCTGCTGCGGCGCAGGCACACGGCCGCCCAGGATCATCGCGGCGTCAGCGACCGTTTCGCCAATATCGAAGGCGCGCTTGCGGTCAACCCGCGCCATGCGGCGGCCGTGGCCGGGCGGCCCGTGCTGCTGGTCGACGACGTGATGGCATCGGGCGCCACCATGGCCGCCGCGGCCGAGGCTTTGCAGGCGGCAGGATCGGGGCCAGTTTCGGTCGCGGTTCTGGCAAGGGCGGTCAAGGATGACTAGGTAAGGGGGCCAAAGGAAAGGAACACCCCGTGACCCAGCCCACGATCACCATCTATACCACCCGCACCTGCCCCTTCTGCATCCGCGCCAAGGGCCTTTTGCAGGAAAAGAACGCCCAGTACGACGAAATCGACGTGGGTGCCGACCCCTCGGTCCGCGCGCAGATGACCCAGCGTGCCCAAGGCCGCCGCACCGTGCCGCAGATCTTCATCGGCGACCGCCATGTCGGCGGCTGCGACGACCTGTTCGACCTGGAACGCCAGGGCAAGCTGGATGCACTGTTGACGGGCACCGCCGCCTGAGGACATCCTGACGCAGGGTCAGGCAAAGGTCAGGCTTGACCTGCGACCATCTTGCGGGGCACGGTCTCGGCTTCGCCCCGCACTGGCCTAATATATTGTCCCGACAGGAAAAATGCCCATACCCGCGACCTCAGACCGTTCCCAGGCCACCGACCGGCTTGCCGCAAGCCTTTTCGCCGAGGTCTTGATCGCCGAGCAGTTGTCGCGCAACCTGATCAGCAAGGCCCTGCCGCGCGGGATGCAAATCTCGCATTTCTCGGTGCTGAACCTGCTGGCCCATGTGAACGAGGAACGCACCCCTGCCCAGTTGGCGCAGGCCTTTCATGTCACGCGCGGGGCAATGACCAATACCTTGTCGCGGTTGGAATGGGCGGGCCATGTCCATATCCGCCCGGACTGGGACGATGCGCGACGCAAGTTCGTGTCGATCAGCCCGGCGGGGCGGGCGGCACGGAACGCGGCGCTTGCCGCCTTCATGCCGCTGATCGCCGAGGTGGTGCACGACATCGGCGCCGACCGCGTCCGCATGGCCCTGCCGGTGCTGCGCGAATTGCGGATCCGGCTGGAGGGCGACGACGACTAGGCGTCGCGCCGGGCGGTCATGATGTAGTTGACCGACAGGTCGCGATCCGACAGCGACCAGCCGAAGGTGAGGGGGTTGAAGACCATTCCCCGCCGGTCTGCGACCGTCAGGCCCGCGCCCGCCGCCATGCCCGCCAGTTCGTCGGGCGTGATGAACCGCGCCCAGTCATGCGTGCCGCGCGGCAGCCACCGCAACACCCATTCCGCCCCGATGATCGCCGCGCCGAAGCTTTTCGCTGTCCGGTTCAGCGTGGACAGGATCACCAGCCCGCCTGGCCGCAGCAACTGCCGGCAGGTCGCGACAAAGGCCGCCGGGTCCGCCACATGTTCCACGATCTCAAGCGCGAGGACCACGTCGAACAGCCGCCCCTCGGCCACCAGGGCTTCGGCCGTCGTGGCAAGGTATTCGATGGCCAGCCCCTGCTGCTGCGCATGGACCTGCGCCACCGCGATGTTGCCTTCGGCCGCATCGGCGCCCGTGATCTCCGCCCCAAGCCGCGCCATGGGTTCCGCGACCAGCCCGCCGCCGCAGCCGATGTCCAGGACGCGCAGTCCCTCGAACGGGCGCAGGCTGCGCCGGTCGCGCCCGAACTCGGCGGCGATCTGGGTGGCGATATAGTCCAGCCGCACGGGGTTCATCAGGTGCAGCGGACGGAACTTGCCGCGCGGATCCCACCATTCGGCGGCCATCGCCTCGAACTTGGCGATCTCGGCAGGGTCGATGCTGCTGACGGGGCTGGTCATGGGCTGGTCCTTCTGGCGGGCGGGTTCGTCTGTGCTTATAGTAAGGGCATGGACCGATTGGCAGGACAAATCGCCGCGTCGCATGGCCGCCTTCACCCGGCCGTCGAACCCTTTGCCCGGCACATGCTGGAGGTCGGCGACGGCCACCAGATCTATGTCGAGGAAAGCGGCAATCCCGAAGGGCGACCCGTCGTGGTCCTGCATGGCGGCCCCGGCGGCGGTTGCAGCCCTTTCATGCGCCGCTTCTTTGATCCCGATCATTATCGCGCGATCCTGTTCGACCAGCGGGGCTGCGGGCGATCCCGTCCCCAGGCCTCGGTCCACGCGAACACCACGCAGCACCTGATCGCGGATATCGAGGTGATCCGCGAAACACTGGGCCTGCAATCCCTGCTGCTGTTCGGCGGAAGCTGGGGCGCGACCCTGGCCCTGGCCTATGCCGAGACGCATCCCGATAGGGTCACCGGCCTTGTCCTGAGGGGCGTCTTCCTGGGCACGCAGGGCGAATTGGACTGGTTCTATGGCGGCGGCGCGGGACGGTTCTTTCCCGATCTGTGGGCACAATTCCGCGACCCTATCCCCGAATCCGAACGGGACGACCTGATCGCGGCTTATCACAAGCGGCTGTTTTCGGACGATACAGGGCGGCAAGGCCGTTATGCCCAGCCATGGCTGATGTGGGAAAATGCCCTGGCCGGGCTGCAATCGGCCGCCGTCAGCCACGCGCCGTCCGATTACGCCCGCGCCTTCGCCCGGCTCGAGAATCACTATTTCACCAACCGCTGCTTTCTGGACGAAGGCCAGCTTCTGCGCGACCGGCACCGGATTGAGCATCTGCCCACCGTGATCGTCCAGGGACGCTATGACATGGTCTGCCCGCCCCTTTCGGCCTGGCGCTTGGCCGAAGGCTGGAAACGCTGCGAACTTCGCTTGGTGCCCGCCTCGGGGCATGCCCTTTCCGAACCCCGCATCACGGCGGAACTGGTGCAGGTGATGGACGGGATCCGGGACGCAGGCAGCGCAAGATCACTTTAGACCTTGCAAAATGGGCGTTTCCTGCTAAATACCCCCTCAACAGCGGTGCAGGCGTCCAAACCCTGCCCACCGGACACATTCGCATGGGCCCGCTGAGGGCCCTTTTTCACATCCGAAGGGATCTCATGTCGAACGATCTGATCGCCAAGACGGCCATCGACCGGCGTCTGGCCGAGATCATCGCCCCGGTGATCGAGGATCTGGGGTTTGAACTGGTGCGCGTGCGCCTGCAGGGCGGCAAGACCGCCACGCTGCAGATCATGGCCGACCGCCCCGAAGGTGGCATCAACGTGGACGATTGCGGCGACATTTCCGTGGCCGTCAGCGCCACGCTGGATGTCCAGGATCCGCTAGAGGATCCCTATCACCTTGAGGTTTCCAGCCCCGGCATCGACCGCCCCCTGACCCGCATGAAGGACTTCGAGACCTTCGAGGGCTACGAGGCGCGGCTGGAAACAAACCAGGCCATCGACGGGCGCAAGCGCTTCAAGGGCGTCCTTGCCGGCGTCGAGAAGGGTGAGGGCGGCGACGAGGTCCTGCTGAACATCGAGGAAGGCGGCGAGGTCCAGACCATCGGGCTGCAGTTCGACTGGCTGGCCGACGCCAAGCTGGTGCTGACCGACGAGTTGATCAAGGAAATGCTGCGCCAGAAGAAAGAGGCCGGCGTCCAGATCGACAACCTGGACGAAAGCGCCTTTGACGAGATCGAAACCGAAGACGACAACGACGGCGAGAACGCCGCTGCCAAGGAGTGAGTGATGGCAATCACCTCTGCCAACCAGCTTGAACTGCTGCAAACGGCCGAAGCCGTCGCGCGCGAGAAGATGATCGAGCCCGAATTGGTCATCGAGGCGATGGAGGACAGCCTCGCCCGTGCCGCCAAGTCGCGTTACGGCGCCGAGATGGACATCCGCGTCAAGATCGACCGCAAGACGGGCCATGCCTCCTTTACCCGTGTGCGCACCGTGGTCGAGGATGACGCCGTGGAAAATTACCAGGCGCAGGTGACGGCCGAACAGGCCCGCCCTTATCTGGACAACCCCCAGGTCGGCGACGTGATCGTGGATCAGGTGCCGCCGGTGGAACTGGGCCGCATCGCCGCGCAATCGGCCAAGCAGGTCATCCTGCAGCGCGTCCGCGAGGCCGAGCGTGACCGGCAATACGAGGAATTCAAGGACCGCGCCGGCACCATCATCAACGGCGTCGTCAAGCGCGAGGAATACGGCAACATCATCGTGGACGTCGGCCGCGGCGAGGCGATCCTGCGCCGCAACGAGAAGATCGGCCGCGAAAGCTATCGCCCGAACGACCGCATCCGCGCCTATGTCAAGGATGTGCGCCGCGAATCGCGCGGCCCGCAGATCTTCCTGTCGCGCACCGATCCGCAGTTCATGGCGGAACTGTTCAAGATGGAAGTGCCGGAAATCTATGACGGCATCATCGAGATCAAGGCCGTGGCCCGTGATCCGGGTTCGCGCGCCAAGATCGCCGTGATCTCCTATGACAACAGCATCGATCCCGTCGGCGCCTGCGTCGGGATGCGCGGCAGCCGCGTGCAGGCCGTCGTCGGCGAATTGCAGGGCGAGAAGATCGACATCATCCCCTGGACCGACTCCATCGCCGACCTCGTGGTCTCGGCGCTGCAGCCGGCCGATGTTGCCAAGGTGGTGCTCGACGAGCAGGCCGAGCGCATCGAAGTGGTGGTGCCGGACGAGCAGCTGTCGCTCGCCATCGGCCGCCGCGGCCAGAATGTGCGCCTCGCTTCGCAGCTGATCGGCTGGGATATCGACATCCTCACCGAGCAGGAAGAGTCCGAGCGCCGCCAGAAAGAATTCACCGAGCGCTCGAGCCTGTTCATGCAGGCCCTTGACGTTGACGAGATGGTTGCCCAACTACTGGCTTCGGAAGGGTTCTCCTCGGTCGAGGAACTGGCCTATATCGACACGAACGAGATCGCGTCGATCGAAGGCTTCGACGATGAGACCGCTGCCGAAATCCAGAACCGCGCGGCCGAATACCTGGCCGAGATCGAACGCACGTTCGACG
>JAPSIP010000348.1 GCA_031178645.1 Paracoccus sp. (in: a-proteobacteria)
GCGCGCCAGCAGGTCATAGCTTTCGCCCTTGCTGGCCATGCCGCAGCCCTGCCCGTGCGGCAGGGCCACGATGCCGTCGATGTCCGAGTAATCGTCCAGCATCCCCGACCGCATCGCCTGGTCGGCGATATAGTCCACCACCGTGGCCGAACAGTTCACGCTGGACAGGATGCCGATGTAATTGCGCGTCCCCACGCGCCCGTCGCCCCGGCGGAAGCCCTGGAAATGGGCCGGAACCTCGCCTTGGCGCAGGCTTTCATGGGGGCGGGCCTCGGAGGCGAAGGCATAGTCGCGCTCGAACTCGCCGCCCATGGTGACGTTCTGTTCATGGACCCAGTCACCCGGCACGATGTCGGTGCTGGCAAAGCCGATGATCTGGCCGAACTTGCGGATCGGCTGGCCCGCCGGGATCGCGCGGGCCGCGATCTTGTGGCCGCGCGGGATGCGGCGGGCGGTGGCGACGGTGCCTTCGACCGCCGAGCCCGAGGGCAGGTCGCCGATCGCCACGACGATGTTGTCGGCCTCGTTCAGTCGCAGGATATGCGGCTTGTCCATGCGATCCCCTCCTTCTCGCGCTACCGGCCGATTAAGAACCGCCGGGCCGCGACGTCAACCGCAGATCAGCCCTGCGGCGTCATTGCCTTGCGTTGCCGGCTGCGTTCCAGGCCCAATTGCCGTTCGCGCCAGATGATCGCGATGCCTGCCCCAATCACCAGGGCCGCCCCGGCCAGCACGACGGGCGTCGGTGCCTCGGCAAAGACATACCAGCCGATTGCGATGGCAAGCAGCATCGAGACATAATCGAAGGGGGCCACCAGCGACGCATCGGCATAGCGATAGGACGAGGTAAGCAGGATCTGCGCCACCCCCCCCAGGATGCCGCTGCCCACCAGCAGCGCGGCCGTGGTGGCATCCGGCATCACCCAGCCAAACGGCAGCGTCAGCAGCCCCAGCACGGTCGAGGTGAAGGAAAACCAGAACACGATGGCCGAGGTGCGTTCGTCCTGGACCAGCTTGCGGATGAACAGTTGCGCCAGGGCCGCCATGACCGCCCCGCCAAAGGCCGCCACCGCGCCCAGCATCCGATAGGGATCGGATTCGCCATCCAGCCGCAGTTGCGGCGACAGCACGATCAGGACGCCGGTCAGTCCCAGCCCCACCATCGACAGGCGGAACAGGCGCACATCCTCGCCCAGAAACATCGCGGCGAAGATCACCACCAGCAGGGGCGAGGCATAGCCGATGGCCGTGACCTCGGGGAAGGGCAGCAGCGCCAGGGCCCAGAAGTTCAGCGCCATGGCGACAGTGCCGACAATGCCACGATAGAAATGGCCCATCGGGCGCACGGTGCGAAATCCGACCGCCAGTTCGCCGCGCAGGGCCAGCCAGATCACGATCACCGGGATCGCGAACAGCGACCGGAAGAACACCTGCTGGCCCGGCGGGACGCTGGCGGTTTCCGCCGTGGCCTTCAGCATCGCGGCCATGACCGTGAACACGGCCACGCTGGCGCATTTCAGCAGGATGCCCTGCATCGGGTTCTGAGGTGTCATTCTGGGACCATCCGTCTGGCCCGGCATAGTTAGGCGGCGGCGCAGCCCGCCGCAAGGGGATTTGCAGATGATGCAGAAATGGGCGCGTCAGTCGGCGCTGCCTGCCTGTTGCGCCTGCACGTCGCGGAAATGGCCCCGCAGTCGCTCAAGGGCTGCCTCGTCCCAGCCGGGGGGTTGCGTCACCGCCATCCAGGGGGCGATGTGATCGTCATAGGCGTAAAGATGCCCGTGGCCCATCGGCACATGCAGGGAGACCGCCATGTCGAAGGCCAGTTGCAGGAAGCTGACGATGGGATACCACCGCAACTCGGCCGAGACATCGGGTCCGCGCGGCGCCTCCATCCAGTCGGGGCGGCGCCAGGCGGAACCGGGGTCGAAGAAGACGATCGGATCGCTGGCATATTGCAGATAAACGATGCGGATGTTGCCCCAGACGTCCTGGGGCGACAGGCCCTGCTGGCCGTCCGTGAAGCGCACCGTCTGGCCCTGGTCCATGCGCGGCAGCCATTCGGGCGAGGCCGGGTCGCGTTCCCGCGTCAGCGTCTGCCACAGGGGACTGACGAAGGGCGGTCCGACCCACAGGGCG